>CAYYDO010000091.1:6870-8465 GCA_964470595.1 uncultured Burkholderiaceae bacterium
CTGTTGACAAGCTCCAGGGCCTCCTCTCGCACGAAGGCATAGGCTCCGGCAGGGCGCAACCCTTCCATCATCAGCGCATGCTTGCGCGCCTCCTCATGGCCCAGTCGTCCCGCCACACAGAGCCACTTGAATGCCAGAAAATCGTTTCTCTCGGTGTGGGTGCCGCTCATGTGTTGCCGGGCCAGAAGCCAGGCGGCCTCCACGGAGCCCAGCCCAAAACCGTCGAGCAGCAACTCCATGATGGTTTCCGATCTGGCCTCGGGCAGATCCTTGCCCTCGCCCAGATACAGCTTTGCCAGAGCGACATGTGCCTCTGGCATGGCATTGCGCATGCACAGTGCAAGAAGTTCCGCGGATCGCCGAATGTCCCGGATCTCCGGCGCACGCCAGTAGAGGATCGCCAGGTTGAACGCCGCCTCGAGGTTATGCCTGGTGACCTCCTTGCCGAGCATGGTCAGCAGCTGGTCGCGCTCCTCGGGGAGCAACTGGTCATTGAGCACCATTTCCGACACCTTGTAATAGGCGGGGTCCTCGTAGCTCTGGCACAGGGAGAGAAAAATCCTGAACGCCTGACGATAGGCCCCGGATTTGATGGCCTGTTCACCCTCTTCGAGATCGAAAATCACATTTGCCTCCATGGCTCAGGGTCGGTTCGCATTGACGTGGGGAGGGCTCACGCGCTCCCCTGGGGGGCGCACATGGCGCGTCCCCGTAGCCTGAGTTACGGCAATTGGACAGACAGGATTTACTGACACCGCTGAGGTGTCGCGAGCGGCGTTGGTGGCGTCAGCGCCAGTGGACCATGCGGTTTTCGAGTTTGTCGATCATGTCGAGCGCCTCATCCTGGACAAAACTGAGGCTCCCTGCCGGTTGCAGACCGGCAATCATCATGGCTTGCTTGCGGGCCTCCTCGTGACCCAGGCGCCCCGCGATGAACAGCCATTTGAAGGCCTCGATATCGTCGCGTTTTGCATGCTGGCCGGTCATGTACTGTCGGGCGATCAGCCAGGCAGCTTCGATCGATCCCAGCGCAAAGCCCTCGTGGAGGATGCGCATGATGTTGTCCGAAGTGGCGCCGGGGAGATGCTGGCCCTCGGCCATGTAGAAGCGGGCAAGCGCCAGGTGCGCCTCGATCATCCCCGATTGGGTGCAATGGATGAACAGCTGCTCGGCGCGATCGATATCCTGCATGTACGGGGCCCGCGAGCAGAGAATGGCGAGGTTGTAGGTGGCCTCGAGGTTGTGGCGCTTGACTTCGTAGTTGAAGAGTTCCAGCAGCTGGTCCCGCTCCTCGGCGACCAGCTGGTCGTTGAGGGCCATTTCGGAAACCTTGTAAAAGGCTTTGTCCTCTGCGCTGCGGCACAGGGCGAGGAAAATGAAGAAAGCGTGCCGGTAGGCGCCTGCCAGAACAGCGCGTTCGCCGTCTGCCAAATCAAAAGCCATAGGGAAATCCCGTGTACCTGTATGCGCGATGTGTCGATGCGGAATGGTCTCAGAAGGCGGTCACGCGCGCGACTCGTATGATTATATGACGCCGTGATCCCGGTTTAGCGCCGGTCGTGGACCTTGCTCGGTTATATTTGGACCATCTCCAC
>CAYYDO010000092.1:0-8311 GCA_964470595.1 uncultured Burkholderiaceae bacterium
GGCGATCGCTCCGAGAACGGTGATTACATCTATGGCAAGCGGCGCTTGCGAGAGATCGACCGACGCCTGCGTTTTCTCACCCGACGTCTGGCGGTCGCGAAAGTGACCGACTCGCAGGTGCACCAGGGCTCCGATCAGATCTTTTTCGGCGCCTGGGTCACCGTGGCGGAGGGTGATGGCGATGAACGCAGATTTCGTATCGTTGGTGTCGATGAGACGCACCTGGGGACCGATCGCATCAGCTGGGTCTCACCCATGGCGCGAGCGCTTCTTCGCGCCAGAGAGGGGGACCGCGTGTCGTTTCTGAGTCCTTCGGGTCTGCGTCATGTGGATGTGCTGGCGGTGTCCTATCATTGTCCCGATGATTCCCGATTCCAAGGAGACTGACATGACAGATCTTGTGTCCGGCACACCGCTGCCGCCAGAGGTACTTGCCTTGCCCCTGTCCACCACCCGAGGTGATGCGACCCTCGCGGATTTCATCGGGCATGGCCTGGTGGTGTACTTTTATCCCAAGGACGATACGCCGGGATGCACTGTCGAAGGGCGTGATTTTTCTGCCAGACATGCCGATTTCCTGCAGTCCGACACACAGGTCGTCGGTGTGTCACGCGACAGTCTGGCATCGCATCAGCGATTCGTGCACAAGCACGACCTGTCGATCACATTGATTGCAGACACCCAGGAAACCCTGTGCAGAGCGTTCGATGTGATCAAGGAAAAGAACATGTACGGGAAGAAAGTGCTCGGTGTGGAGCGATCGACATTTCTGATCGATGCCCGTGGAGTGGTGCGGCGCGTCTGGCGTGGTGTCAAGGTGCCGGGTCATGTCGATGAGGTTCTGGCAGCGGCACGGAGCTGATTGTCCAGCAGGCAGATTGCGATGAGCGCTCTCGTGCACCTCGTCGACGCGGTCATCGTGCTGACTCTGCTGGAAGTGCTTGTGCTGTTCGTGATTCATCGGCGCAGTGGTGCCGGTGTGGCCCCACGCGAGATTGTGCTCAACCTGCTCTCGGGGCTGTCGCTGATGGTGGCCTTGCGGGCGGCCCTCGCGCAGTGGGGCGCGGTGTTCATTCTGTCCGCCTTGCTGATTGCGGGGATCCTGCACAGCATCGATCTGCATCGCCGCTGGCGGCGGTAAACTGAGTGCTTTGCCCGGGGAGGCATGTTCATGTCGATCGCGTTTCCGTTTTCTGCAATCGTTGGTCAGGACGACATGAAGACGGCCATGCTGGTCACGACAATCGATCCCGCCATTGGCGGGGTGCTGGTGTTCGGTGATCGTGGAACAGGCAAGTCAACCGCCGTGCGCGCTCTGGCGGCCGTGCTGCCAAAGATGCGGGCGGTTGCGGGCTGCCCCTATGCATGCGATCCCGAGTCACAGAGGGAACGTTGCGAACGATGCGAGGCGCTCAAGGCCGGTGCATCCCGCGTCAAGACACACCTGGTTCCAGTGCCTGTCGTGGACCTGCCTCTTGGCGTCACGGAAGACCGGGTCGTGGGCGCTCTCGGCCTTGAACGGGCCCTGTCGG
This sequence comes from uncultured Burkholderiaceae bacterium, assembly GCA_964470595.1. GTDB lineage: Bacteria > Pseudomonadota > Gammaproteobacteria > Burkholderiales > Burkholderiaceae_A > Lacustribacter. The sequence goes on from CAYYDO010000092.1 coordinate 1,533, forward strand.
CGGGTGTCAAGGCATTCGAGCCGGGTCTGCTCGCCAGGGCGCATCGCGGATTTCTCTATATCGATGAAGTGAATCTGCTCGAGGACCACATCGTCGATCTGCTCATCGATGTTGCTGCCAGTGGCGAGAATGTCGTGGAAAGGGAGGGTCTGAGCGTTCAGCACCCGGCGCGGTTCGTTCTCGTTGGCAGCGGCAACCCCGAGGAGGGCGAGTTGCGGCCGCAGTTGCTCGACCGCTTCGGTCTCTCTGTCGATGTTCGCACCCCCCAGGATCTTCCCTCGCGCATCGAGGTGATTCGCCGCAGGGACGCCTTCGAGCGCGATCCGGATGGTTTCCTCCGCCAATGGGGCAAGGAGGACGCCAAAATTCGTCGCCGCATCACCGCCGGGCGCGAACGTCTTTCCTCCACCACCGTACCGGACATCGTTCTGGAGCACGCGGCGCGTCTTTGCATGGCCCTCGGCACCGATGGACTTCGTGGCGAGCTCACGCTGATGCGCGCAGCCAGGGCACTCGCAGCCCTCGACGGCGCTGCAGATACCGGCCTTGATCACCTGCGCCGTGTGGCGCCGATGGCCCTGCGTCATCGTCTCCGGCGCAATCCTCTCGACGACACCGCATCGGGGGTGCGTGTCGAGCGTGCGATCAGCGAACTTTTTTCTGCTGGATGAACGACGAGGCCCTGCGTGACCTGCTGATCGCCGCCCGGTTGTTTGCGCGACAGCCGGACGCGTTCGGCGGCATGGTCGTGCGCGCACATGCGGGTCCCGTCCGGCAGCGTTACCTCGAAATCGTCCGGCAGCATCGCTCCCCTGAATCGCCCTGGCGGAAGCTGCCGCTGTCCATCGAGGATGAGCGTCTGCTCGGCGGTCTGGATCTGGCCGCGACACTTGCCGGCAGTCGTCCTGTGTTGAGTCGCGGACTGCTCACCGAGGCTCATGGCGGGGTAATCATCATTCCCATGGCCGAGCGGATGTCGATTGGCCTGGCAGCACGGCTTGCGGCTGTCATGGATCGGGGGGTGGTGCAGATTGCGCGCGACGGACTGATTGCGGAGACACCCGCGCGCTTTGGTCTGATTCTTCTCGATGAAGGCCTCGATGACGAGTGCATTGCGGTTGAACTCGCTGATCGTTGCGCATTTCATGTCTCTCTCGACGGCCTCTCGCTGGCGCGTCTCGATGCCATGAATGCCCTGATCAGCGATGTTGCCGCGGCGGTGATGACGGAAGGGGTACCGTCTGCCGACCTGCCAGATCACGCCGATGTCGCGCTGTCGGACGATGTCATGCGCGCCCTCTGCGCGACGGCGATGTCACTTGGTATTGCCTCGGCCAGAATCGATCTCTTTGCCTGCAAATGCGCGCTGCACGCTGCTCGCTGGGCAGGGCATCCCACGATCGAGGCTGAGGACACCACGCTGGCGGCACGACTCATTCTGGCGCCACGCGCGCTGCGTTGGCCGGAACAGGCGATGGATGACGAGCCACCGCCGGAGGTGCCGCAAGAGAATCCTCCCGCATCTGAAGAGCGGGCCGATCAGGATGAGTCCGATTCGCGGCAGACTCCAGATGGTCAGCTTGATGATGTGGTGCTGGAGGCGGCCAAGTCGGCGATCTCTCCCGGGGTGCTTGAACTCCTGCTTGCCGACCCCGGATTGCGTGTTCGCTCAGCGGGCTCGGGCCGCAGGGGGGCGCTCCGCAAGAGCGGTCTGCGCGGACGGCCTGCAGGCGTGCGTCCCGGACGTCCCGGCGGACAGGCGCGCCTGAGTCTCATCGAAACCCTCCGGGCAGCGGCGCCCTGGCAGCGTTTGCGCGGTTCGGTGGATTCGTCGCGGATCGCAGTTCGGATCGATGATTTCCGGGTTCGTCGCTTCAAGGAAAAGTCGGAAACGACGACGGTCTTTCTCGTCGATGCATCGGGTTCCTCGGCTGTGCATCGTCTCGCAGAGGCCAAGGGTGCCGTTGAACTCCTGCTTGCCGACTGCTACGTGCGTCGCGATCAGGTGGCGGTGATTGCATTCCGGGGGCGACAGGCCGAGGTGATGCTGCCGCCGACGCGTTCGTTGGTCAGGGCAAAAAAATCCCTCGCTGGTCTGCCCGGCGGGGGCGGAACGCCTCTCGCCTCGGCGCTGGATGCTGCGCTGGCTCTGGTCGGCGCGATTGCCAGACGCGGTGGTACGCCCGCCGTGGTGGTGCTGACCGATGGCCGGGCCAATATCGCCCGGGATGGTCAACCCGGCCGGGAGAGGGCGCAGGCAGATGCGCTGAATTCAGCAGAGCAGTTCGCACTCACCGGATTCCCGTCGATGGTGATCGATACATCGACCCAGCCGTCGCTGGCTGCACGCTTGCTGGCCGAGCGCATGCGGGCGCGTTATCTGCCTCTTCCTCATGCTGGCGCCGAGCAGGTCAGCGCCGCTGTGCGTCTTATGGCGCGCTGATCCGGGTTGCTGCCGCAGCCGCGTCAACCGCCTTTCAGCACATCGAGGATCATGCGGGCCACGTCGCCCGGGCGCTCCTCATGAATGAGATGCCCCCCTGGCCACACCAGGGTTGTCGCGCCGGGAAAGTATTTCCTGATGACCTCCCGCAGGGGCGCCGCGCGCACCCAGGGATCCTGCTCGCCCAGAAGAAAGTGGATGGGTGTCATCGTCCGCTGGCCTTTTTCCAGCAGGGCAGGCAGATCTGCAGCCGCCATGAAACCCATGGCGCCCTGAACATGTTCGGGCCGTCTGAAAAGGCTCCGATACCGCACCCTTTGGGCTTGCGGGATGTGTGAGCCTGTGGAGTCGAGGAGCTGGTCGACCATGCCGGTGTTGCCCGCAATGAAGGCAAGGAGCTGGGTGACGGGGCCGGATGTTGCAATCGGCGCAATCACTGGGCCCAGCATCAGGGTGTAGAGCGATGGCGGCGGCACCAGTGAGGGATTCAGGCCGATGATCCCTGCCAGTTGCAGGCCTTCATGTCTGTCCGTGCCGTGATCCATGGCCCATTGGATGGCCAGCGGAGCGCCCGCCGAGTGCCCGGCGATGATGAGCCGCCCCTTCAGCGCGATGCCCTGCAGAAGTTGCGCCAGTGCGCTGGCCATGCCGGGCAGTGTGAGTTCTCTGCTGGTGGCACCCAGGGTGTAGCCGTGTCCGGGCAGGTCCAGGGTCAGCACACAGGTGTGCGGTGTCAGAAACGGAATCAGATCCGCCCAGGAATGCACCGATGCCCCGGTGCCGTGAAGCAGCACAAGGATATGTTTCGTTTCCCGTTCTGCAGGGTGGTACTGCAGATGCCATCGGAGCTGCCCTGAGCGGACAAAGACGCTGGTCTCTCGCCAGGGCCAGTTTGCGGGCAATTCGCGCCTGGGCGTTTCACGGTCACCCTCGATGTGTCTATTGCAGTTGACAGTCATAAATGACAATATACCGAGACATTTCAGGGCTTATCTTAAAATTTCCGGAGGTTCGCATGGCGCCGGCAGCATCCGCATCAAATGCATTGGAGCAGGCTCTTGCCAATGCCCTGGCCATGGCCGAATCGCCTCGCGGTCCGGCGCTTCTCTCCAGGGCCTCGCATCACGCAGTCTTTCCGGGCGGCGCGCGCATCCGTCCTCACCTGACACTCGCAGTGGCGCGCGCATGCGGCGCGGACGACCCCGAGATGGCGATGGCCGCGGCGGTATCTCTGGAACTTTTGCACTGCGCCTCTCTGGTCCACGATGATCTTCCGTGCTTCGACAACGCGGCCACGCGCCGTGGCCAACCCTCGGTTCACAAGCAGTTTGGCGAACGCCTTGCGGTGCTTGCGGGTGATGGTCTGATCGTTCTCGCCTTTCAGGTGCTTGCGACTGTGCCGGCACGCTTCCCGGCGCGGCTGGGAGCGGTGATGTCCACCATTGCCCAGGCGACCGGAGGGCCCGATGGAATCGTTGCCGGCCAGGCCTGGGAGTGTGAGTCAAAGGCTGATCTCAGGGACTATCAGCGCGCCAAGACCGGCGCACTCTTTGCCGCAGCAACGGCCTGTGGCGCCCTGGCCAGCGGAGCCTCGGCCGATGCGTGGAGGCCGCTGGGCGAGTGGCTCGGCGAGGCCTACCAGGTTGCCGATGACATTCGCGATGTGATCGGTGATCCGGAATTGCTGGGCAAGCCCGTTGGTCAGGACGAGGTGCACGATCGGCAAAGTTCGGCCCGTGAACTCGGTCTGCTGGGTGCCATTCAGAACTTCGATTTTCTGGTGGGCAAGGCCATTCGTGCGATCCCGTCCTGCGCGGGCGCACCGATGCTGCGTTCTCTCGTGCTTGCCGAGTCGGAGCGTCTCGTTCCGCGCGGCGTGCTTGAGCGCGCGGGTGTCTGAGCTGCACCCGGAGCGATCTGCCTGCTGGCGGAATTGCGTTTCAGTTCATGTTCAATTGGCGCGCACGGCGCGATAGCCTGTTAGCCAGTCCGGCGTTTCATCGATTCGCCGCCTGGTTTCCGCTCACGCGTCCGATTGCCCGCCGCGAAGCGCGTGCACTTTTCGATCTGGTCGCCGGGTTCGTCTATTCCCAGGTGCTCTACGCCTGTGTCCGCCTCGACCTCTTCCGCATCCTCTCCGCCGGACCCAGAACAACCGTGGATCTGGCGAGGGAACTCGATCTCTCCGCTGAGGCCGTCGAGCGCCTGATGGCCGCCGCGGCCTCGCTGCGTCTGATGGAGCGTCGTGGCGAGGGGTTATGGGGTCTGGGGATGCTTGGCGGTGTGATGGTGGGCAATCAGGCGATCGCGGCGCTCGTCACCCACCATGCAACCCTGTACGCAGATTTGCGGGATCCCGTGGCGCTGCTTCGGGGTGAGACCCGCCCCGACCTGGCCGCTTACTGGCCCTATGCGGACGAGCATGGCGCGTCGCCAAGCGAACTCGATGAAAGTCGAGTGAGCGAGTACTCGCAACTCATGAGTGCATCTCAGCCACTGGTTTCACACGAGATTCTCTCTGCCTATCCTTTCGAGAGACATCGCTGCCTGCTGGACGTGGGTGGGGGGCAGGGAACGTTCCTGATCGCGGCCGCGCGACGCGTCCCGGCTCTCAGGTGCATGCTGTTCGACCTGCCTGCGGTAGCGAGGCTTGCCGATGCGTCCTTTCACAGGGAAGGTCTCGAAAACAGAGTGAGCGCCCACGGAGGAAGTTTTTTCGAGACACCTCTCCCCGAGGGTGCGGATCTTGCAACCCTGATCCGGGTGCTCTATGACCATGACGATCATCGTGCGCTCGCCATCCTGAAGGCGGTTCATCGCGCGCTACCGAGCGGCGCGCGACTGATTGTGGCCGAGCCGATGTCGGGTACCCCCGGTGCCGAGCCGATGGGGGATGCGTACTTCGGCTTCTATCTGCTGGCGATGGGCAAGGGACGATCCCGCTCCGCCGAGCGCCTGAGCGAACTTGTGCGCGAGGCCGGATTTGCTGCGGTTCGCCTCGAGGCCACCCGCCTTCCCCTGCAGGTTCGAATGCTTGTGGCGCAAAGGCCCTGAGTCTCGATGGCTGCCTGTCCGGTCAAGACGCCAATCCCGATCGATCCACTCTGTTTTCCCCTCGTGACTTCTGTGGCAGGAAGACTACGATCAAAGTGTCAATAAAAATTGACAATTAAAACCGTAAACCAAATTTGACAATGACAAGCCCCGCGCCCCTTCAATCATCCAGGGCGATCGTATTGCACCAGCCGTACGACATCCGTTTGACGCCGGTGTCGATCAGCACACCCGAGCCGGGTGATGTTGTCGTGGACATTGCCTACAGCGGGATCAGCACGGGAACCGAAAAGCTGCTCTGGTCCGGTCGTATGCCGATGTTTCCCGGGATGGGCTATCCGCTGGTTCCGGGCTATGAGTCGGTCGGCCGTGTCGTCTCATCTGCACCCGGCGCCCTGCACGAGCCAGGTGCGTTCGTCTTCGTTCCCGGTGCGAAGTGCTTCGGCGAAATTCGTGGTCTTTTCGGCGGGGCTGCCTCGCGGCTCGTGGTGCCCTCCGAGCGTGTGGTCGCCATTGACCCGATGATCGGCGAGCAGGGTGTTCTGCTCGCTCTGGCAGCCACTGCCCATCATGTCTACGGTGGCGAGCCTGACACGCAGCCTGACCTGATCGTTGGTCACGGTGTCCTCGGCCGTCTGATCGCTCGCCTTGCGGTCGTGGCAGGTCATCGACCGGTGGTCTGGGAGACGCATGCCGGGCGACGCGGCGGTGCACAGGGCTATGAGGTCATGGATCCGTCGGCCGACGATTGCAGATCCTATCGACGCATCTGCGATGTCAGCGGCGATCCGTCAATCCTTGATCAACTGATCGCGCGGCTCGCACCGAGAGGCGAGATCGCTCTGGCCGGCTTTTACGACGCCGCGCTTTCGTTCGGATTTCCTGCGGCGTTCATGCGCGAGGCCAGTATCCGCGTTGCCGCTCAGTGGCAGCCCTCGGATCTCTCTGCCGTGTGCGCCATGGCGCACTCAGGACAGCTTTCGCTCGATGGCCTGATCACACATCACGGCAAGCCCGAAATGGCCGATGCCGCCTATCGCACTGCATTTGAAGACACCGACTGTCTGAAGATGGTCCTTGACTGGAGAGACTGCACATGACTTCCGATTCCCGAGTGGTGACGGCTCCTGTAACGCTCCATCTGCACGACGGCTTGCGTCGTGAAGCTGCTGTAGAGCCCGATCCGGTGGCGGCAGGCCCGGTCACAAAGGAGACGCAGATCATCGCGATCTACGGCAAGGGCGGCATTGGCAAGAGTTTCACGCTGGCGAACCTGTCCTAC
>CAYYDO010000093.1:0-8155 GCA_964470595.1 uncultured Burkholderiaceae bacterium
ACAGTGCGTCTCACTTTCCTCGGGCAGCACACCAAGTTCGAGAATTTTGCGGGCATCCCGTCCACTGGTTATTCATCGGAGATCTGAACCATGCAGCCGCTTCCAAAAGTCGACCAGGTCAGCGTTGCAATCGAGGGCTCTCCCGAGCGCTTTGCCGTGAGGAGAATCTTCTGCGTGGGGAGAAACTATGCCGATCATGCGAAGGAGATGGGTTCATCGGGCCGCGAACCACCGTTTTTCTTTTTCAAACCCACCGATTCGATTTTCAATGTCGGTCATGGTGTGACCCGTGACTGGCCATTCCCCAGCCTGACGCAGGATCTGCACTACGAGGTGGAACTGGTCGTGGCCATCGGCAGATCCGGGCATGATGTTCCGGTAGCTTCGGCAGCCGAACTGATCTGGGGCTATGCCGTGGGTCTCGACATGACCCGCCGCGATCTGCAGGGGCTGATGAAAAAGGAATCCAAGCCCTGGTGTATCGGCAAGGGGCTCGATCATGGCGCAATCATCGGGCCTCTCACCCCGATTGAATCATGTGGGGAAATCGCCAGCGGCGCGATACGTCTCGATGTCAACGATGTGACCCGTCAGTCGGGAGACATCGGGGACATGATCTGGAACGTCAATGAGATCATTTCGCACGTCTCCCGGGCATGGGAGTTGCGGCCCGGTGATCTCATCTATACGGGCACGCCTGCGGGTGTGGGTCCGGTGCAGCGGGGGGATATGATGACTGCGCAGGCTGCCGGTCTGGGGCGTTTCTCGGTTCGCATCGTCTGATCCAGTGGGCCATGCCCCAACTGTCTGGCCCCCTCCGGCTGAGTGATCACCCACCCATAGCCGATATCCGCAGAACGCTGCGGATCGCAGTTCCCGTTCTCGCAGCGCATCTCTCGCTCGCCGCCGTTCTGGTCCTGACCGGGCCTGCTGTCAGCACGCCCCCGCGGCCTGTGCCCATCCAGATCAGTCTGCTGTCGGCCGGTGCCGCGACGGCAATACCGCAGCGCCCCCCCGTGCCGAAGTCGGAGACATCCCGGCCACCTACGCCGGCAACTCCTCCCAGCCCGGAGCCCCGCGCGCCCGTGTCTGCTCCCTCCGCGCCCGCCGCATCCGCAGAGCAACGCGTCACCGAGCCCCGCACCGAGCTCCGCACCGAGTCCTTGGCAACCGCTCCCACGACCGCCGCACCCTCCCCATCCCGATCCTCTGCAGCCCCTTCGGCCCCGCCCGCGCCGGATCAGACCGATCGTCAGCCATCCGTGGATGCGAGTTTCAAGGGGAATCGCGTTCCTGACTATCCGCTGATGTCCCGCCGGCTTGGCGAGCAGGGGGTGGTCGTACTGAGGGTTCTGATCAGCACCGAGGGCAGGGCGGTGGAGGTCAGACTGATACGCAGCAGCGGGTCCGATCGTCTCGACCGCTCGGCCATGGATGCCATTCGTGAGTGGCGATTTATCCCGGCGACCCGAGGGGGCAGGCCCGAGCCGGCGTGGTACGAGTGGCGGTGGGAGTTCCGTTTGAGCGGCTAGAATCAGTCCATGGAAAATTCAAAGCTCGGTCTTGCCCACATGCTGGCCAACGCGGATGCTGTGATCTGGTTCACAGCGCTGGTGCTGCTGGTGATGTCGGTGATGTCATGGACGCTCATCATCGCCCGGGGCCGGCAGAACAAGCGTTTACGCGCCCAGGTGGCTGGCTGGGCCAAGGCCTTCTGGCGGGCGCCCGATCTTCAGCAGGGTCTGGGCACGCTGCAGCAACTCGAATCACCGGCGCTTCTGGCGCCCCTTGTGCGTGCCGCCATCGCCCTCGAGCAGCGCGCTGACGACGGCAGCCTCGATGCCCAGTCGCTCGATTCCGATCGCATCACGCGGCACCTGCGCTCGGAACTGCACGCCGGGACTGCAAGTCTGGAGTCCGGTCTGGTGACGCTCGCATCCATTGGTGCAACGGCCCCGTTCGTGGGGCTTTTCGGAACGGTCTGGAGCATCTACCAGGCACTGATCAGCATCTCCGGTTCCGGTCAGATCATGATCGAGCAGGTGGCCGGGCCGGTGGGCGAGGCCCTGATCATGACGGCGTTCGGTCTTTTCGTGGCGATTCCTGCTGTGCTGGCCTATAACGCGCTGACACGCGGCAATCGCATTGTCCTGGCCGAGCTGGATGCTTTTGCCAACGATCTGCGTGCTCACCTGCTCGCGAAGGCGCGTTGAGGAGCAGAGACGACCATGGCCATGGGGAGTTTCGAATCATCAGGCAGCGGGCAACCCCTGTCGGAGATCAATACGACACCTCTGGTCGATGTGATGCTGGTCCTCCTGGTGATTTTCATCATTACCGCGCCGTTGATGACCCGCGCCATTTCTCTCGATCTTCCCAAGGCAGATGCACCCGCTGTGACCGTTCCGGACGCCGCGGTGCTGATTGGCATCTCGGCCTCGGGCAACTATTTCATCGGCAAGCGACCGGTCAGCCTCGACGAGGTTCGATCGGCGTTGCAGGCTGCAGCCGATCGTTCCCGCACGACGCCGATCCATCTGCGTGCAGAGCGTGACACGCGTTATGCCCTGGTGGTCGATCTGATGTCCATGGCTCATGGCATGGGTCTCACGCAACTGGTCTTCGTTACTGACCCGAATACGGTCACAGCTCCCGCCCCGGGGCGCTGATCCGGGGGCATGCATGGGTGCGCGTATCGGGCCGTATCGATCCCGGGTGTGTATGTCGGGTGCGATCCTGGTCGCCCTGTTCCTGTATACCATTCCGGGCCGCACTGCCGACCGCGCCCACGTCCATGGTTTGGCCCATATGGAGATGGTGGTGAGCGGGGGCACCATCAGGGTGTTGCTGACCTCGCCGATGGACAATCTTCTGGGATTTGAACACGCGCCCAGAAACGAGGCTCAGAGAGCTGCCCTCGAGGCACTGCGAGCCGATCTCTCGGATCCCGCGCGTTTCCTGTTGCCACCTGTGCAGGCGGGATGTCGTGTCAGGCATCACGAGGCATCGTCATCGCTGCTGAGTGGCAGAGTGACTGCAGAGCACAGCGACCTCGAGTACCGGTTCAGCTTCGAATGCCGGGATCCCCTGCAGATCTCGACGATTGAAGTCCCCATGTTCGACCGCTACAGACGTCTTCGCGAGATTCGTGTGCAGTTGGTCAGTGACCAGGGGCAGCGGTCCATCGTGCTGATTCGCAAGAATCGTCAGATCAGGCTGCGCTGACACAGCTGCCCGATCATGGTGATCCGACTCTCCGACCTTCGTTTTGGCTGGCATCCCGGAGAGGATCTTCTCCGTATCCCCTCGTTCGCGCAGGAGCAGGGCGAGCAGGTCCTTCTTCGCGGACCATCGGGCAGCGGCAAGAGCACGCTTCTGGCAATCGTCAGCGGTATTCTGCGGCCGCAGTACGGCCGGGTGTCGGTTCTTGGGGCCGACATGTGCGCTCTGTCGGGTCGCGCGCGGGACCGTCTGCGCGGCGAGAATATGGGCGTGATCTTCCAGCAGTTCAACCTGCTGCCCTATCTCAGTGTGCTCGACAATGTTGTCCTGCCTGCCAGGCTGTTTCAGGCCCGTCGTGCGGCACTTCTGCAGAGATCGATTCATCCGGTCGATGAAGCACGTCGTCTGCTCGAGGCGATGAATCTGCCGTCGACCATCGCCGGTCGGCCCGCGCACCGGTTATCGGTGGGATAGCAGCAGCGCGTGGCGGCTGCCAGAGCATTGTTGGGTTCGCCCCCTTTGATCATCGCTGATGAACCGACCTCCGCCCTCGATGAGGAAAGCCAGGAGAGTTTTCTGGCGACCCTGATGGCGCAGGTGCGCATGAGCGGCGCGAGTCTTCTCATGGTCAGCCATCAATCCTGTACTGGTTTTCCGTTTGACCGTGTCATCGGCCTGCATGATCTTTGCGTGAATCCGGCGCCAGTGACGGTCACTGCGGTATCCACGAGATGAGACCGGTGGCGTCCTCGGCATCGGGCCCGGTGGTGTGGCTTCAACTCGCTCTGCACAGTGCCTTGTCGCGGCGTGTCGCGCTTGGTCTGGTGGCCGCTGCAGTGGCTGTGGCGACATGTCTGATTCTTGCGGTCTCGCAGTTGCGCAGCGATATGCGCTCCGGCTTCGAATCGGCCGTCTCGGGTGTCGATCTGGTGGTGGGTGCGCCCGGCAGTCCCACGGAATTGCTCCTCTACAGCGTTTTCCATCTCGGCAAGCCGCAGCGCACGATGGCCTTCGACGCGTATGAGCGTGTGGTGCAGATGCCGCAGGTGCGCTGGGCGGTGCCGCTGCAACTCGGTGACAGTTATCGTGGCTATGCTGTGGTCGGTACGACTCCCATGTTCTTCGCGCATGGTGCCGGTGGACGACCCATGCGGTTCGACACGGGTGGTCCGTTTGCCGCTGTGTTCGATGTGGTCCTTGGTGCGGATGTCGCTCGCGCAACCGGACATGTGGGGGACAGCAGGATCGTGCTGACGCATGGGCATGGGGATGGACTCGCCACTGATCACGAGGACACGCCTTTTACCGTCAGCGGCATGCTGGCACCCACTGGTACGCCCGTCGATCGCTCGGTCATCATCTCGCTGGCGGGATTCGAGGCCATGCATGTGGGATGGGAGTTCGGCAGTCGCCCCCGAATGCCCCGGAGCGAGGGCAGTGCGTCATCGGGGAATCGTCCTGCGCAGCCTGGAGATGCGATCACTCTGTCGCTGCTCCAGCCTGAGCGGATCAGCGCCGTGCTGATCGGACTGGAAGCCCGGACTCAGGTCTTTACTGTCAGGCGCGAGATCGAGTCCTTGTCTTCCTTCCGGCTCATGGCCGTGATGCCGGGCGTGACACTCGACCAACTGTGGCAGATGCTATCCGTTGTCGAGGCGGTCCTGCTTGTGATGGCCTGGCTGGTGGCTGTCAGCGCCGCACTCGGTGTGGCCGCGACGCTCCTTGTGGCGATGTCATCCCGACGCAGGGAATTCGCCATTTTTCGAGCTCTCGGCGCGAGCCCTGCTGGCATTCTGCTGCTGACGATGGTGGAGTCGGTGATGGTCTGTCTTGCCGGGATTCTCGCAGGATGGTTGTTGTTGCAGGTGATCATCGTCTTCGCGTCGGATGCCCTGCTTGGAATCACGGGCATTCATCTCGTGCCGCGCGTGCCTGATGCGGACGCATGGCTGGCGCTGCTGGGTCTTCTGGCCACCTCCTGTCTGGCGGGACTGATTCCCGCGTGGCGCGCCTATCGGATGGCCTTGCATGATGGGCTTCATCCGCCAGCCAACTGATGTCATCATCCCCGCCATCATGATCACCCGGTTGACACGACGAAGGCTTTCATGCGCCCTGGGTGCCGCGGCGCTTTCAACGCTGCTGGCAACACACGGCCTGCCTGTTGCCCTGGCAGCGCGAGCCCGCCGGGACTATCGCGAGATTGACTGGGATGCCTTGCTGCCGCCGCATTGGGTCGCGGAGATCAAGTCGCAGATGGCAGCCATCGGCAAGATGGGATTTCTGATCGACGGCACGGAGGCTGCGGACGAGGCGATGAGGTCGTTGCGACAGAAGTGGGATAACGCGCCGATCGATCCCTCTCATATCGATCAGGCGATTCGCATCGCCGGGTACGTGGTGCGCCTCGATGCCGAGCGCAGGACGATGCGCGAGTTTCTGCTGGTTCCGTATTTTGGTGCCTGCATACACCTGCCACCGCCACCAGCGAATCAGATCATTCTCGTGCGTCTGGCGCGGCCGGAGAGCGGTGTCGCATCGATGGATACCGTCTGGGTGGAGGGCACGCTGCGCGAGGCGCGTGTCGACACCGGGATGGCGATAACGGGTTATGCCCTCGATGCGGATCAGATCCGGCCATACGAGGAAAAGCGTCAGCCACGGCGGTAGGCGGGTTCAGTCGCCCCTGGCGAAGGGTCGCTGCGGGTCGCTGCACCACTCGCTCCAGGAGCCCGCATAGAGCGCACTGCCCGCCAGCCCAGCAATTTCCATGGCGAGCAGGTTGTGGCAGGCCGTGACTCCGGAACCGCAGGTATGCACAACAGCCATGGGATCGCGCCCGGCCAGCAGGCGTTCGAATTCTTCGCGCAGTTGCGAGGGCTGCTTGAATCGCCCGCCGACATCGAGGTTATGGGCGAAGACGCGATTGGATGCGCCCGGGATATGACCGCCCACCGGATCGAGGGGTTCGACATCGCCCCGGAATCGCTCGGGCGCACGGGCATCGATCAGTTGGGCGACGTCGGAGTCGGAGCCGCCTTTGACCCATGCCTCGATGTGATCGACTGTCCACAGCGGGGCCAGCGATGGACGAACCGCGAGGCGTCCGCGTGCCGGCATCACAAAGGCATCGTTGGACAGCGGCCCGTCCGCAGCGATCCATTGCTGCATCCCGCCATCGAGCACGCCGCATCGAAGATGCCCGATCCAGCGGCACATCCACCACAGTCTTGCAGCGTAGATACCGGCGGATGCGTCGACGGCCACAATGACTGTACCCTCATCGGCGCCCAGGCCAGCCAGGGTGTCAGCGAAGCGCTTCGAATCCGGAAGCGGATGCCGCCCGTTGCATCCGTTCGTGGGCCCGGAGAGATCTTGGTCCAGATGGAGAAAGGCCGCACCGGGAATGTGCCCCTGCTCGTATGCACGGCGACCGGCATCGGGATCGGTCAGGTCGTGACGGCAATCGATGATCAGCACGCGCTCGCGCATGCCGACGAGTTCCTGCACCGAAATCAGCGGATTAATACGTCACCTGTCGTCGAAGGTATTCATGAAAGTGAAGCATGCCGTCCTCCATGGGGGACTGGTAGGGACCTGTCTCATTGCTTCCCCGCTGCATCAGGGCGCGTCGACCGCGGTCCATGCGTTCCGCAATTTCGTCGTCTTCCCGCACCGTCTCGTTGTAGGCGGCCTGATGGGCCTGAACAAACTCGGGTTCGAAGAGCGCGATCTCCTCGGGGTAGTAGAACTCCACGACGTTTTCCGTGCTCTGCGGCCCGCGAGGATGCAGGGTGCTGATCACCAGCACCTTCGGGTACCACTCCACCATGATGTTGGGATAGATCGTCATCCACACGGCCCCGAACTCGGGAAGGCCTTCGGGATGCATCCGCAGCACCTGCTCGTGCCAGCGGCGGTAGACCGGCGTGCTGGGATGCTGCAGGTCGGTGATACCGACTGACTGAACGGAAAAATTCTCCCCGTAGTGCCACTGCAGCCGGGAGCAGTCAACAAAATGACCCAATCCGGGATGGAACGGAGCGACATGGTAGTCATCGAGGTAGACCTCGATGAAGCTTTTCCAGTTGTACGGGCAATGATGGTTCTGAATGCTGTGCAACACATAACCGGAGAAGTCGAGCTGCTCCATGAAGGGCGTGCCTGCCAGTTCGTTCACGAGTGCCTGCGGCCCCTCGAAGAGCATCCCGTTCCAGCGAGAGAGGGCATGCCGGGTCAGATGCCGGCAGGGGTCCTGCGCGAAGTGGGGCGCGCCAATCAGTCGGCCACCGAGGTCGTAGGTCCATCGGTGCAGGGGGCAGACGATGGCGTCCGTCTGGCCCCGGCCTTCGAGCATGATGGCCTGACGGTGCCGGCAGACATTCGACAGCAGGGCAATGCCATCGGGGTTGTGAACCAGGATGCGGCCATGGTCCTCGTGGGCCAGACTGATGTACTGGCCAGGCTCCGGCACCATGGCCTCGTGGCCAACATAGCCCGGTCCGCCACGGAAGCAGGCTGCCATTTCCTGACGAAGCAAGGCTTCGTCGAAGTAGGCATGAACTGGAAGTTGGGCTGCGCTGGGCGCGAGCCGAGAAAAGCTGCCGACGTCCGACATCGAAGACCCCCCGATGGATAAGAGAAGACCCCGTTAGAAAAGAAGCGGGAGTATACCCCCCCGGGCTACCCTAAGGTCTTGATTCATTTCAATTAAACTGTCGGCATGAGTGATAACCCCAGCACGACCACGCAGCCGCTTGACCACCTGGGTTTCGAGGACGCCATGCGCGAACTGCAGGCGACTGTCGAGCAACTGGAGTCGGGCGCGCTGCCGCTGGCCGAGGCGCTGGCGGCATACAAGCGCGGTTCTGCACTTCTGTTGCACGCGCAAGGGCTGCTGGATCAGGTGCAATCGCAGATCGAGGTGATCGAG
>CAYYDO010000094.1:0-8142 GCA_964470595.1 uncultured Burkholderiaceae bacterium
CTTGCAGGAGGCGCAGGGCTGCCGCGCCGCGGCCGACGTCGTCGTGGGCACCCTCCCGACGCATCTCAGGACTCCGGCAACCGAAGAAGTCGCTCGGCAATCAACGCGCCGCTCTCCCACTGCGGCATGTGACCGACATTCGGAATGAGATGGAGCGCCGCCCTGGGTGGCGCATTCAGGGCATGCTCCCAGGGGAGGATCCGATCCCGACGACCCCAGTAGATGTCGATCGGACATGCCGCCGTGACGAGATCCTGGCGGATGTCGATCTGCTGAACCCCATGTCGCGCGATGTTCTGAAGCAGATCCTCCAGCTGGGGGCCACGCTTCTGAATACCTTCGAGCTGGCCTTGCAGGAACACATCACCGAAGGCCGGAAGCGCATCGCCAAGTTTTTCGAGTTCACGCCGCAGGACGGAGACCGATGCGGCATGACGCATTCCATTGAGAAAATCCGCAGCGATCTCGGTGCCCAGACCAGCCGGCGCGAGCAGGACAAGGGCCTGAATCTGACGCGCTGACCTGCGGGATACACAACGTGCCGCAACAGCAGCACCAAAGGAGTGCCCCACCAGGACCATGGGCTGATCGGCCACGGAGAGCAGCACCTCGTCCAGCAGCATCGCAATATCGTCGAGCGTCGCCGCCGAGGCGCGCGTGCGACCATGCGCGGGCAGGTCGATCGCAACGACCCTGCGATCTGCAGCTGAAAGACTGCCGGCCAATCCTGTCCAGACATCCGCATCGCCAAACAGCCCGTGAACCAGAACAATTGCTGGAGCATCGGTGCGATCGGCATTCCAGATGCGGCATGCAACAACTCCCCGGGACGTCGCCACCTCGGTTTCCATGACACGCTGCTGCGACCGACCCGAGGGCTGGCCAACGCGCTGTGGCGACGACTGTCCACTGGCACGCAGCACATCGGCGGCAACCACCCGGCCATTGGGCCCGGTGCCGGACACAGTCTCCAGACTCACGCCGCGATCCGCAGCCAGGCGACGCGCATGGGGTGATGCCGCAACCCGTCCGGATGCGGATCGGGTCGCAGGCGCTGCCACCGACAGCGACGATGCACTCTCCGGAGCCTGCGCAACGTTGGCTTGCGCATTCCCTGAGGACCCGGAATGCACAGGCACTGCGATGTCCTCCGCCTCCAGACCGGCCGGCAGTTCCCCATGCGCCTCAATATGCGCCAGCGCCTCGTCAAAAGCGGCCACCTGATCCGGCGTCTTCAGGTGATCGAGAAGCACACCGTCGCAGGGCGACAGCACCTCGACAACAGCCTTGTCGGTCTCGACTTCCAGCAGGACCTCATCCCGATCGACAACGTCACCGGGGGATTTACGCCAGCCGAGAATGCGTGCCTCGGCCTCGGCGCCACCGAGACGCGGCAGACGGAATGCGATGGTTCGTGTCATGTCTTGGATGCGTCGCAGGCTGCGAGATCCTCGAGCAGCAGAAGCATGGCTGTGCAATCCTGCTGCAAGCGGCCCCAGGATTTCGCCAGCCCGAAGAGTTCGCGCGAGACCCCGCCAAGAAAGAGCGGTGCACCCTCGGACTTCGCCAGATCCAGAGCCAGGCAGAGGTCCTTGAGACCGAGCGCCATGGTGAACTCCGGCGTGACGTCGCCCGCCAGAACCTTGCGTGGGAAATTCATGTTGATCTGGCCGCGACCTGCCGCCGTACTTTGCAGCACCTTGACCGTGACATCACGATTGAGCCCGGCCTTGCGGGCCAGCATCAGCGTCTCGGCGGTCAGCACCATTCCGACCATCGACATGTAATTGTTGATCACCTTCAGGCGTATGCCGTCGCCCGGCGGGCCAACATGCACGATATCCTTGCCAAAGCACTCCAGCAATGGCCTGACCGACTCCAGCACCTCGGGTTCGGCACCCACCATGACGAGCAGATCGCCCTCGGCTGCATGCTTGGGTGTGCGACCCATCGGCGCATCGATCAGGCGCACCCCCTGCCTGGCAAGCCGCTCCCGCATGGGACCAAAACGGGCGGGATTGCCGGTGCTCATTTCCACAACGAGAGATCCCGATGCCAGCCCCTCGGCGGCGCCATCGCGACCAAACAGTGCCGCCTCGACGATGTCGGAATCGGGAAGCATCAGAAAAAGCACATCGGCGCCGCGCGCGACGGCCGCCGGCGTTGGCGCGATCGTGCAGTTCGACAGACTTGCAAAAGGTGCCGTCGCACTTGGGTTGAGGTCAAACACTGCGAGTTCGATATCCGCCTTGGCGAGGTTCCTTGCCATGGGACCACCCATGGTGCCAAGGCCGATGAATGCCGCTTTCTTCATGTTGTCTCCCCTGCTGTCATGTATCTGAAAACAATGATGTGAACACTCTGGTTGGTACGCATCCGCACTCCGCCTCAGGACGTTCGCGGTCCGCTGCGGATTTCAAGAAATTCGATGGCAATGCCCTCCGGGCCATGCACGTATACCGGCCGGGTGACGCCCCCGCGAAGCTCCTGTGGCTCGGAAAATGTGCTGTGGCCAGCCGCGCGAATCCGGCGGACCACCTCATCGGTGTTGTTGACCTGGAAGGCGATATGCGTGATGCCGCCATCACACTGACGAATCGGAACCTGGCGGCCCTCTGGGGTGTAGTACTTGAAGAGTTCGATGCGGTAGCCGAAGAACTCGAGCATGGCCCAACGAATCACGGCGCCGGGCAGACCCACCACGACACCCAGGTTGGGCTCGGAGCGATGATCCATCTCGGCCTCGAGACGCATACCGATGACATCGGTGAAAAATGCACGTGCCGCCTCGAAATCCTGCACGCACACCGCCGTGTGATGCGCGCGAATCACCAGACCGTCGAGCAGCGGCGTAACAGCGGTTGACATCGCGTTCGTCGACATGTGCGCGTGCTCCGTTGCGTCACTCAGGCCATGAGTCGGCGCAGGCCGGCAGCGATCTCCTCGCGACGGGCAAGCGCGGCGCGCTCCAGCACCTTGGATACCACCGGCGAAGAATGCGTACCGGATACATGAAGGATCTCGGCATCGAGTTCGTTCAGGAATCGCTCCTGGATCTGCTTGGCGATATGCGCCCCGATCGATGTGCCGCGTGTGGTTTCCTCGGCGATCATGATGCGATGGGTACGGGAGAGGCTGTCTCCGATCGCATGCCAGTCGACGCCCATGGGATCGAGCGATCGCAGATCGATGATCTCGGCATCGTATCCGGTCGACTCGACCGCTGCCTGCGCCTCGATGATGCTTCCGCCGTAAGTGACGATGGTGCAGGCAGATCCGCTGCGGACCGTGCGCGCCTTGCCAAAGGGAACGATGTAATCCAGATCGGCAGTGGGTACCATGCCCTTCGTCTGGAACAGCGACTGGTACTCGATCACGATCACCGGATCCTCGCAGCGGATCGCGGCGTTGAACAGGCCGATGTAGTCATATGGCGTGGCGGGCACCACGATGCGCCATCCCGGATAGAGCGCGAACAGGCCGCAGGCATCCATGGAGTGCTGCGAGCCATAACCGCTTCCGGCCGACACGCGGCTGCGCACCACCAGGGGCATGCCGTGCATGCCGCCAAACATATGCCTGACCTTCCCGGCCTGATTGAACAGCTGATCTGCGGCGACCAGAACGAAATCGGGATACATGATTTCGACCACCGGACGCAGGCCATTGAGCGCGGCGCCAATCGCCATTCCAGTGAACCCGTTTTCGCAGATCGGGGTGCCCAGCAGGCGCTCGGGGAAAAGCTCGCTCACCCCGCGCGTGGCACCTGCCGTGCCGCCGCGCAGCCGGTGAACGTCCTCTCCGAGGATGATGACCCGCTCATCGCGCTTCATCGCCTCGCGCGCCGCCAGCGAAATGGCATCGACAAACTTGATGCTCTCCATGGTGGCGGGATCGGCCTCGGATTCCTCGCGACAGACCATATCGTCGAGTTCGGAGAGATCGCCACGAATGCCGCTTTCGACCGTGTGGGGATCCGGCCAGAGCTCCGGGATCAGACGACGCTTGCCGTCGGGGCCGGCTTCGATGAGCGCACGGTTGACAGCCGCAAGCAGATCGACGATCCGCTGCTCATAGATATCGCGGGCACTTGCCTCGACGATGCCGAGTTCGGTCATGTTCTGCCACATCACATGAAGCGGATCACGCGCAGACCAGATGTCTTCCTCGGCTTTGTCCCGGTAGCCGAATGCACTTCCGGTGAGCGGCCCTGACTGATGGAAAAAGCGATAGGTCTCGGCCTCGATCAGGAAGGGCCCAGGCTTTTGCAGCATCGTGGCGCGCGCATGCGCCACTGCCGCGCGCACGGCCACGGGGTCCATCCCGTCGACGGTGATGCCCGGCACCCCGAGTGAGACACCCCGGCCGGAGAGACGGGTCTCGCGTGTCTGCTCACGGACATGCGTGGAGACCGCATAGAGATTGTTTTCGCAGAAGAAGATCACCGGGAGGCCATAGAGACCAGCCAGGTTCAGCGATTCGTATGCGGCGCCGTTCTGAATTGCGCCATCACCGAAAAATGCCACCGCGATGTTGCCCGTGCGGCGCAACTTCTCGGCAAGGCCATAGCCGACGGCATGCGGAATATTGCCCCCCACGATGGCATTCGAACCCAATACCCCGCAAGCATCCCACTTCAGGTGCATGGAACCGCCACGACCGCCACCGAAGCCGGGGGTGAGTCCGAGAATCTCGGCAAGTGTGCGGGTCACCACGTCCTGCATCGCGGCATCGATGGACATGCGCGCAGGATCGTAATCGGCCGGCGTGACGTGATTCAGCGCCTTGGCCAGAAACTGATGGTGCATCCGGTGGGTACCGTTGATCTTGTCGCCGGGAGCCAGTGCGGACATGCAGGCGACAGCGGCTCCCTCCTGTCCGATGCTGGAGTGCGCGGGGCCATGCAGCAATCCCTCCGCACTGAGTGCCAGCAGGTTCTCCTCGAACCGCCTGATCAGCAGAACCTGCTCGAACATGCGCCGCATGTCCTGCGGCGAGACAGCAGACCAGTCGGTAGCGTCGGATTCCATGCGAATCCAGGGCACGCTCAGTGTCAGTTCAACTGCTCTCATCGCCTGTATCTCACTCCCCTGCGTGGCGTTTTGTGTTGTCTTGATGCGTTTTGATGTTATTTTTGTAAGCGCTTTCAAAACTTTGCAGAAATGTATCTCGAATGGCACATCCTGTCACCAGTGATCAGAAGGGGTTTTCCCGATGACGCGCCGCAAAATCCCAGTGACTCCCGCAACGGCCACGGATGTCGCGCGCCTGGCAAAGGTCTCCATCGCGACGGTCTCGCGCACCATCAACCAGCCGGACGCCGTGCGGGAAGAGTTGCGCATCCGCGTACTCAAGGCCATCCAGACACTCGGTTACATCCCCAATGCCGGCGCGCGTGCGCTGATGCTGAACCGCTCCGGGACGATCGGT
This sequence comes from uncultured Burkholderiaceae bacterium, assembly GCA_964470595.1. Lineage (GTDB taxonomy): Bacteria > Pseudomonadota > Gammaproteobacteria > Burkholderiales > Burkholderiaceae_A > Lacustribacter. The sequence goes on from CAYYDO010000094.1 coordinate 5,431, forward strand.
GCCATCGTGCCGACACTGACGAACACCATCTTCGCCCGGGGACTCACCGGATTCCAGCAACGACTGTCCGCGCAGTCGTATCAGGTCATCGTCGGCACCAGCGACTTCGATCGGCAGTTCGAATCCGAACAGATACTCAACATGGTCAAACGCGGTGTGGAAGCGGTGACGCTCACGGGCAACAGTCAGGAGCCGTGGATTCTGCAATTGATGCAGCAGCGCGGACTGCCCTACTGCCACGTGATCTGTGACAGCGCGCCCTTTAATGGTCACACGGTGGGATTTGCGAATGACAAGGCCATCGCGCTCGTTGCGGATCATCTGATCGCCCTCGGCCACCGGGAGATCGGTGTGATCAGCGGCATCACACGCGATAACGACCGGGCGGCGGGACGGGTGCAGGGGATTCAGGCATCGATGGCGGCCGCCGGCCTGCGCCTGCCGCAGGAGAGAATCATCGAGACCACCTATGACATCACGTCGGCGCGCGCGGCAATGGCGCAACTGCTCGAACAGGCCCCGGAAATCACCGGAGTGGTGTGCGGCATCGATCTTCTGGCGCACGGCGCCATGCTGGAAGCCCAGCATCGCGGGCTGAACATTCCGGGGGATCTCTCGATTGCCGGCTTCGACGATCTGGATCTGTCATCCCACAGCATCCCCGGCCTCACGACCGTGCGCACCGAAGCAGATGTGATGTGGAGTCGCGCAGCCGACGTGCTGCTTCAACTCCTGCGCGGAGACGGTCGACCGCCGCGCCATGTTCCTGTGAATGTCGAACTGATCGTGCGGGGCTCGACCGGTTCACCAAGGTCAACCGGACCGATCCGCCGCTGAACGTTCACTCCGCAGGGTTCTGCGGCTCCGGTGTATCGGAGAACTCCGGAACGTCGCTCTCGACGATTCGCTGCAGCCCCGCCAGCAGGCTGCCATCATCGACCGCCATCAGCGTGACACCCTGGGTGGCGCGACCCATCTCGCGCACTTCGGAGACACGGGTACGCACCAGCACCCCCTTGTCGGTGATCAGCATGATCTCGTCGTTGGGGTCGACAAGCACCGCTGCAACCACCCTGCCGTTGCGCTCGCTTGTCTGAATCGCAATCATGCCCTTGGTGCCCCGGCCGTGACGGGTGTACTCGGTGATGGGTGTCCGCTTGCCGAAACCGTTTTCAGTTGCAGTCAGCACCGACTGCGTTTCGCTCTCGGCGACCAGCATGGCAATGACTTTCTGGCCGGCATCGAGTGCCATGCCGCGCACACCGCGCGCCTCGCGACCCATCGGACGCACATCGCCCTCGTCGAAGCGTACCGCCTTGCCCGCATCGGAAAACAGCATGACATCGTGCTGGCCGTCGGTGATCGCAGCCCCGATGAGGTGGTCGCCTTCGTCGAGACTGACCGCAATGATCCCGCGCTTCATCGGTCTGGAGAAACTGCCCAGGGGCGTCTTCTTCACAGTGCCAAGGGCCGTGGCCATGAAGACGAAATGGTCGTCGTCGAAATGTTTGACGGGCAGCACCACGGTGATCTTTTCACCCGCCTCGAGCGGCCATACATTGACCAGTGGGCGACCCCGCGACGTGCGGCTTCCCTGAGGGACCTCCCAGACTTTCAGCCAGTACACGCGACCACGATCCGAGAAAGCAAGAATCATGTCGTGGGTGTTCGCGATGAAGAGCTGATCGATCCAGTCGTCTTCCTTGGTGGCCGCCGCCTGCTTGCCGCGCCCACCACGGCGCTGGGCACGGTATTCGGAGAGCGGCTGGCTCTTGATGTAGCCAGAATGGGAGAGGGTCACCACCATGTCCTGGGGCGTGATGAGATCCTCGGTCTGCAACTCTTCGGCATTGACCTCGATCACACTGCGGCGCGTATCGCCGAAATCGGCACGAATCGTGGAGAGCTCGTCGGAGATGATGCCGCTGATGCGCGCAGGCGTGGCGAGAATATCGAGAAGGTCGGCGATGCGCTCGATGATCTCGCGATACTCCTGAACGATCTTGTCCTGCTCCAGACCGGTGAGCCGCTGCAGACGCATCTGCAGAATCTCGCCCGCCTGGGTTTCAGAGAGCCGATAGCCGTTTTCGGTCAGACCGACATTGTCGCCAACGCCTTCTGGTCGGAAGGCTTCGGCAACCGTCTTCTCGGTGGCACGGGCGAGCAGATCGCGCACCAGACCAGCCGGCCAGTCGCGCGCCATCAGTTCGGTGCGGGCGATCACCGGCGTGGGCGAGGCCTTGATCAGAGCGATCATGTCGTCCATGTTGGAGACGGCCACCGCAAGCCCCTCGAGGATATGTCCGCGATCGCGGGCCTTGCGCAATTCGAACACCGTGCGCCGGGTGACCACCTCGCGGCGATGATCGATGAAGGCCGAGAGCATCTGCTTGAGGTTCAGCGTCCGGGGCTGACCATCGACCAGAGCCACCATGTTCATGCCGAAGGTGTCCTGCAGCTGGGTGTTCTTGTACAGGTTGTTGAGCACCACCTCGGGAACTTCGCCGCGCTTGAGTTCGATCACCACCCGCATACCCGACTTGTCGGACTCATCACGGATATCCGAGATGCCCTCGATGCGCTTTTCGTTGACATGCTCGGCGATCCGCTCGAGCAGGTTGCGCTTGTTCACCTGGTAGGGGAGCTCATCGATGATGATGGCCTGACGACCACCACCCTTGTCGATGTCCTCGAAATGGGTTTTCGCACGCA
>CAYYDO010000095.1:0-3254 GCA_964470595.1 uncultured Burkholderiaceae bacterium
ATGGCGGTGCCGTGCTGGTCATCGTGAAAGACCGGAATCTTCATGCGCTCGCGCAATTTGCGCTCGACATAGAAGCAATCGGGTGCCTTGATGTCCTCGAGATTGACACCCCCAAAGGTGGGTTCCAGCGCGGCCACGACATCGACAATGCGATCCACCTCGGTCTCGTTGATCTCCAGATCGAAGACATCGATACCGGCGAACTTCTTGAAGAGCACCGCCTTGCCCTCCATTACCGGTTTGGCCGCGAGAGGACCGATGTTGCCGAGACCCAGCACGGCAGTGCCATTGGTGATCACCGCGACGAGGTTGCCCCTGGCGGTGTAGCGGAATGCATTGGCCGGATCGTTGACGATCTCCTCGCATGCCGCGGCGACACCAGGCGAGTACGCCAGAGCGAGATCGCGCTGGTTGACCAGTTGCTTCGTGGCCGTGATGGATATCTTTCCCGGGGTGCCTTTTTCGTGATATTCGAGTGCCTGGCGTCTGAGTTGCGGATCCATGCCTTACCCCTGTAGTGAGACGGAAAAATGTCGTGCCGTGAGCGCTGCGATTATCCCACGCCCGTCAATCGGGCAATGGCCCGGCTGACGTGCATGGGATCACGCCGGGTCGTGTCGAAAATCTGATGACGACAGGAAAAACCATCGGCGACGATCCAGGTCTCCGCGGCGGCACTCCGCACCGCCGGAACGAGATCGGCGTGCGCCATTGCAAGCGATGTCAGCAGGTGACGCGCTTCGTACCCGAAACTGCCTGCCATGCCACAGCAACTCGACTGAATCAGGCGCACCTGCACCCCGAAAGACTCGAGGGCACGGACGGTGGGACTGATCGCCCCCATGGCCTTCTGGTGACAATGACCATGCACCAGAATCTCGCCGTGGTGCGATGCATTCGCGGGAGGTCCCTTGCGTTCGATGTGGTCCAGCCACCATTCCTCGAAAAGCTTCACGCGTGAAGCGAGTTCGACCGCCGGTTGACCCAGCCCGAGGGCCAGCCATTCGTCGCGCATTCCCAGGATGCACGAGGGCTCGAGACCGACAATCGGCACATCCTTGCGCGAGAGAACCGGCGCCAACGCGGAAAGAGCCTGCCTCGCCTGAGCGCGCGCGTCGTCGATCATTCCCACAGACAGCGCCGTCCGACCGCAGCACAGGCGCTCGCCACCGGCCGCCCCCGACACCGCGACCTTGAGCCCCTGCCCCTGCATTACAGCCAGAGCATCGCGCAGGTTCTCGGGCTCGAAAGCATCGTTGAAGGTATCGGCCCACAGCACGATGTCGCAATTTTCCAGATCGGCCAGGGCCGGAAGGTTGCGGGAGAACGGATCGCGACGCCACTTCGGAAGCCGCCGCTCCGCGGCAATGCCGAGAAAGCGCTCGGTCAGGGCACGCAGGATGGCGCTGTAATTGCGCAGATTGAGTACCGGGGCGATCCACGACTGCGCAGCCACCCTGGCCGCCATCTTCGGTAGCGCCGCCAGCAGGCGGTCCTTGCGACTGAAGCCCTTGCGACTGCCGTACTGATAGAGGGCCTCGATCTTCATCCGGGCCATGTCGACACCCGTGGGACACTCACGCTTGCAGCCCTTGCAGCCCACACAGAGATCGAGCGCATCACGAATCTCCGACGATGCCCACACATCGGCTGCAAGCTGCCCATTGAGCGCAAGCCTCAGGGTGTTGGCCCGGCCACGGACGGAATGCTGTTCATCGCGTGTGACGCGGTAACTGGGGCACATGGTACCGGCGTCGAACTTCCTGCAGTGCCCGTTGTTGTTGCACATCTCGATGGCCTTGACCCAGCCGCCGGATGGATCGTCCCCGGTGCCCGGAGGCGAGACCGCAATTCCGAATGTTCCGGGATCACCCGCGACAGCAGGATCATTGCGGACATTCCACGACGACCAGTCGAGACCGGTTTCAAGCGCGACAGGGCGCAGTCCCGGGGGCGTCCTGAACAGGTCGGCGTTGTCCATCGGACCGCCGCGCACGATCTTTCCGGGATTCATCAGACCCTCGGGATCGAAGGCATCCTTGATCTCCTCGAATGCGCGCGTAATCCGCGAACCGAACTGCCAGGACACCCACTCGGTACGAACCAGGCCATCGCCGTGCTCGCCCGAGTAGGCCCCCTTGAACCGCCTCACGAGAGCACTTGCCTCCTCCGCGATGGCCCGCATCTTGGTCGCACCATCACGCCGCATATCCAGAATCGGTCGGACATGAAGTGTTCCCACCGACGCATGCGCATACCAGGTGCCACGGGTACCGTGCCGTGCAAACACCTCCGTCAGCAGGGCGGTGTACTCGGCCAGGTGCTCGAGCGGAACGGCACAATCCTCGATGAAAGACACCGGTTTTCCGTCGCCACGCAGGGACATCATGATGTTCAGCCCGGCTTTTCGCACCTCCCACAGAGCGGACTGGGGAGCAGCCTGCTCCAGGCGAACCACGCTGCCCGGAAGTCCCAGATCGGCCATCAGCGCCTCGAGCTGATCCAGCTGTGCGAGAACCGGTTCGGTATCGTCCCCCGAAAACTCCACCAGCAGAATCGCCTCGGTGCGACGGCCTGAATTGCCGGCCAGAGCGGTCTCGATCACCGGAGCAAACACCGGATTCGCAAGCGACAGATCGATCATCGTTCGATCGACCAGCTCCACGGCGGACGGACCCAGACCGACGATATCCCTGGTCGTGGACATGGCCTGGGCGAAGCTTGGGAAATTCACCACGCCCAGCACCCGCGCGCGAGGGATGCGGGCCAGCTTCAGACGGATCGATTCAAAACAGGCGAGCGTACCCTCGGAACCAACGAGCAGGTGTGCAAGATTCACCATCTGGGCAGGTGCGCAATCGAGATACGGTCGCTCACTCTGGGGGTGGAACACATCGAGGTTGTAGCCCCCGACACGACGCAACACCCTGGGCCACCGCTCGCCGATATCGGATCGCACACGATCCGCAATACTGAAAAGTGCGGGAACAAGGGCATTGAGCCGGGCTGAAGTAAGCGCCATGTCGCCGCCATCGCCGAAGCGACCGAAGTAGGCGCGGGTGCCATCGGCGAGAAGGGCATGAATACCCTCGACGTTGTGCACCATGTTGCCGTAGCGAAGCGAGCGGGAGCCGCAGGAGTTATTGCCGGCCATGCCTCCGATGGTGCACTGGGCGGCGGTGGAAACATCGACCGGAAACCAGACGCCGTGCGGACGCAGCAACGCATTGAGGTGATCCAGCACGACGCCGGGT
>CAYYDO010000095.1:3264-8126 GCA_964470595.1 uncultured Burkholderiaceae bacterium
GGCAAGCATGCCCTCGGGATCCACATGCATCACCTGCCTGAGATGCCGGGTGTAATCGAGAACCAGCGCCTCGCCGACTGTCTGGCCACATTGCGATGTGCCAGCGCCCCTTGGAAGGACAGGAACCCCAAGGTCGCGCGCGACATCGATGGCGATGCGAACATCGAGATCCGACTGGGGAACCGCGACCGCCACGGGAAACATCTGATAGATCGATGCATCGGTCGCATAGCGCCCTCGGCCAGCGCGATCACCGAACACCTGCCCCTGCATCTCCCTGCGCAGACGACGAACCAGTTCGCTTCGTTGCGACGCCTTGGCCGCTCCACCGGAGAGGAATGCGCGACGCCCGGGATCGGGAATGGGTTGGGTCATACGCTGTGGCTCAGGCTAGGGTTATATCGACTCGTATCGGGACGCGTGGTTAGCGTAATGTGGAGCCCGATCCAGTGAACATTCGGAGTTTCATCCATGCAACGAGATCCGACCCCGGCGATTTCCGCGCCCATCCAGCCTGCACGCCTACTGAACCGCATCGGACAGGGCCGTCATTTTCTGCAGATTCCGGGCCCCTCGAATGTGCCTGACCGGGTCCTGCGCGCCATCGACTTTCCGACAATCGATCACCGTGGGCCCGAGTTCGCCCGATTGGGCCGACGCATCCTCGATACCATCGGACCCGTCTTCGGCACCCGCCAGCCCGTCATCATCTACCCCGCATCCGGCACCGGCGCCTGGGAGGCCGCCCTGGTCAACACACTGAGTCCCGGAGACCATGTCCTGATGGTCGAGACCGGTCACTTCGCCAGTCTCTGGAAAAGACTTGCTGAACGGCTCGGACTGCGACCACGGTTCATCGAGGGCGACTGGCGCCACGCTGCCGATCCGGACCGTATCGAGTCCGAACTGCGCCGCGATCTGAACCGGGATATCCGGGCCGTGTGTGTGGTGCATAACGAAACCAGCACTGGCGCAACCTCCGATATCGCAGCAGTGCGCAAGGCCATCGATGCCTCGGGCCACCCGGCCTTGCTCATGATCGACACCATCTCATCGCTCGGAAGCGTCGAGGTATGCCATGACGACTGGGGCGTCGATGTGACCATCGCGGGATCCCAGAAAGGGCTGATGCTGCCACCCGGCCTGTCGTTCAATGCCATCAGCGAGAAGGCGATCGCCGCCAGTCGTGCAGCGCGTCTCCCCCGTGCTTACTGGGACTGGGAGGAAATCCTCGTCGCCAACCAGCACGGCTTCTGGCCCACCACTCCGGCAACCAACCTTTTGTACGGACTTGCAGAGGCCCTCGACATGCTTCACGAGGAAGGCCTCAATCAGGTCTTTGCCCGTCATCAGCGCCATGCGGAAGCCACGCGACGAGCCGTTCGCAGCTGGGGCCTCGAAATACTCTGCCAGGACCCGGCACGCTGCAGTCCTGTGCTGACCGCTGTTGTCATGCCGACGCGGCCCGATGGCAGCAGACACGATGCCGACGCATTCCGGCAGCATGTTCTGACCGCCTTCAACATGTCGCTGGGCACCGGGCTGTCGCGTCTGAAAGGGTGGGTGTTCCGAATCGGTCACCTGGGAGACTTCAATGACCTCAGCCTGGTCGGAACCCTTGGCGGAATCGAAATGGGTTTGCGGGCGTGCGCAATACCCCACCAGCCCGGGGGCATCAACGCGGCCCTCGACTTCCTCGCCGACACGGCAAGCCGCGCTGATTAGGCAAGCACCCTGCCCATGGCGGCAGCCATCATGCGATCCCGGACCTGCATGACGCGATCGGGGTACTCGGTCGGCTGCTCCATGGCACCGACATACGCTCTGAGGGCGGCGAGTTCCGATCCGAATCGGTCAATGTACTCGCGCAGAATCATGGCCCCCACCTGCATGTTGACCCAGGGATCCAGCGCCTGGCTCAGGCCACCGAATGCCTGAAACTTGTCCGCGTGGGCCTTGGGCATGATCTGCATCAGACCCACCGCCCCTTTGGCACTCTCGGCCAGGGGATTGAATGCCGATTCGACGGAGATCACAGCGAGAAGAAGGTAAGGGTCGATACGCCAGTTGCCCGCCGTCTGAAAACTGCCTGCGACCAGTTGCTCGACCGCACCGATTGCAACCCGATGACGATTGGCGATCCATCGTGCGACACGCTGCTGCTCGACGGAGAGATTGGTCGGATTGACGAATACAAGGGGTCTGACCTGACGGGGCGACAACGCTTCGACAGCCAATCCAGTCCAGGCCGACAGGCGTTCCCGACCTGCCGGTGTCAGCAGGGTGGACAGCGCAAGCAGAGCAATCACCACGAAGGTTGTCGTTCTCTGCTTCAGGGATTCCCAGCCCTGCATGACCGTGGGGCTGGTGTGGTTGGGGTCGGTCATGGGCGCATTGGATCACAGGCACTTCTCACCCGCAATCAGAAGGGCCCGGCAGACGAGGTCGTGCGTGCGAGGCTAAAAGCGATCGTGGACCCACTTCACCAGCGTATCCATGGCGGGTCTGGCCCTGACGGCCTCCGGGTGATTCACCATCACCACCAGTACCACCCAGCGACCGTCAGCCGATCGCACATAGCCTGCAAGCGCGCGGACATCGTCGAGCGTACCCGTCTTCAGCCATGCACGCCCCTCGATGACACTGTTGCGCATGCGGTTGCGCACGGTACCCTCCACGCCAACCCGCGGGAGTGTCTCGACCCATGACTCGGCATCCGGACTCAGCACCGCGTCGGTCAGAAGGCGCGCCATGCTGGTCGCGGAAATGCGCTCCTGACGACTCAGCCCGGAACCGTTATCGATCACCATCTCCGGAAATGCGAGTCCTCGCGATGCAAGGTAGTCGCGGACGACTCTGGCGGAAGCCTCTCGCGTTGCCGGTCGCGTATCCGAGGCGGAGAGGTTGAGAAACAACTGGCGCGTCATGGGGTTGTTGCTCAGCTTGTTGATATCGGAGACCAGCTGAATCAGCGGACGCGGTGACTCCCATTCGACCAGGGTGCGCGCATGCTCGGGAGTAGATCCCGATTGCAACTTGGCGCGGATGACCCCCCCCGATGTCTCCCAGGCCCCGCGAAACGCGGTGTAGGCAAACCGCGCGTGATCCATGACGCTCACGTAGAAGTCGCTTCCCTCGCATCGCCGCCCCATGACCCCGGAGACCAGAAGACGCGTTTCCGATTCCATCCGTGCCGAGACCCTGGTGCGACCGCAGTGGCCGTCGACCACCTTGACACGGACATTCACCTCCTGCTCCGGGATGCGGGGCTCGGTGACGACCTTCACATTCCTCGCCCCGTCCGGCCGGACCGTGATCCGGACAGACTTGAAATTCACCATCGCCGCGTGGGGGCCCACGTTGTAGGTCGACAGCGGTTTGCGGTCGAAGAGACCCGGATCGACTTCCGGTTCGGCGAAACGGCTTCCGTCGATGATCAGATGTCCCTCGATCCGGCGTATTCCGAGTGCCTGCAGGCGCTGCACGATCTGTTCCAGATCCTCGACAACCAGCTTCGGGTCGCCACCGCCCTGAAAGAACACATCGCCTTTTAAAACGCCGGACTCCAGCCGACCGGTCGTCGCGATGCGCGTGTGATGCCGATGATCCGGCCCGAGAATCCCGAGTGCAGCCCGGGTCGTCACCAGTTTCATGACCGAGGCGGGATTCATCGGTGCCTCGGCATTCAGACCCAGGCCCTGAACCGTGGGACCGAGCAGCACGGGTGGCGGCAGCGGCACGACAGCAATGGCCCATGCAGATTCCGGAAGACCGGCCAGACGGATCTCCTCGCGCACATCTGCAGGCAGGCTCTCGAACCTGATTGCCGGGGCATACTGGGCAGTCGCCTCGATGGCGAGAAAACTCAGCCAGGCGGTCAGCAGGAGGCGTGCGTTTAGGCTCACGTCATGAGATAGTTTGTTCAATCGCGATCCGATTCGCTGGCATTATGCGCACAACCCGACCGCACTGATACAGGATCGCACCCCAGGAGACATATCCATGGCGTTGGAAAAGAACGAGAACTACTTTGAATTGACCGATGACAGCGATCGCGCGTCAGCCATCGAGGCTCAGTTCAATGAAGACGCCCTTGAGGAGGCCCGTCGCAAGACCGCGCCGGAGACCAGCCCCGATTTCGACGGCAAGCACTGCATCGAGTGCGGGGAAAAGATCCCTTCGGCCCGACTCAAGCTGGGCAAGATCCGCTGCATCGACTGCCAGTCGCTTCGCGAGCAGAAAACCCGATTTTTCGCCGGTTGAGTTTCAACCCGCCCCTCATTCCCCCCCAAAAATTAAGGGTTAACCCTTAGGTCGTTTGTGTCGACCTTGAAAAAGGTCGTCCACGCCCCTACTATTAGCACTCGAGAGCGGCGAGTGCTAACAGCCGTCTCGAGTCCTCATTGTCAACCTGTCTGAATGGAGCCCTCTTTATGAAATTGCGTCCCCTGCACGACCGCCTCGTGGTCAAACGGCTCGATAACGAGCGCAAAACCGCCTCCGGCATCGTGATCCCCGACAACGTCGCCGAGAAACCCGATCAGGGCGAGGTTCTGGCTGTCGGCAACGGCAAGATTCTGGAAGACGGAAAAGTCCGCGCCCTCGACGTCAAGGTCGGCGACAAAGTGTTGTTCGGCAAGTACTCCGGCCAGACCGTGAAGGTCGATGGCGACGAACTCCTCGTGCTGCGCGAGGACGATGTCATGGCAGTGATCGCCTGATCACGCCGGCATTTCCTCCCGATTCTTCAAACAACCCAATATTCGGAGTCCAAACATGGCTGCCAAACAAGTAATGTTCAGCGATGACGCCCGCCACAAGATGGTGGCAGGGGTCAATATTCTCGCCAACGCCGTCAAGGT
>CAYYDO010000096.1:0-4839 GCA_964470595.1 uncultured Burkholderiaceae bacterium
GCAGGTATTCTGGCGCATGCGGCGCCAGATGGAAGCCACCCCTGACGGCGTGAACCTTGTTGATCTTCGACACACGAATAGCACTGCGCACCGAGTTGACGATCCCGCGGTGCCCACAGGACGTCATGATCACAAGACCTTTGCCCTTGACGTTGTAGACCACCGCCTGCTCGTGCTCGAAGTCGTCGGGCACGCTCGCCACCGTTCGCTTCGCGGGGTTGACCTGCTCGGGTGTGCATCCGTAGACGCCCTGCATGCCGACCGACATGCGGGTGGGCGACAGCACCTTCTCGAACCCCTCCGCGGGAATGTTACCGGTGGTGAATCCGTGCGAGGCGAGGATGGACGGCTTCTCGGCAAATGTGACCACCAGACCTGCCTTTCGAATCGCATCCCGATCGAGCGCGCCAAAGTTGCCAGGGTTTCCTGGGACGTTGAGTTCGCGGGTGCAAAAACTCTCCTCGCCACCGAGGTAGAAAGGAAGATTCGTTTTCAACTTGCCACGCGTGGCATCGAGAAAACCGATCATGCCGCCGAAGTGATCGTAATGTCCATGGCTGAGCGCGATGGCATCGAGTTGCGCTGGGTCGATACCCAGCAAGGCCATGTTGTTGAGCAGGGTCTCGGAGGTATAGGCGAAATCAAAAAGCACCTGCCTGCTTTCCGAACCACGCTGTGATTCGACATGCCAGGCAAGACCCCATTCATTCTGCAGGGTACGTTTGGGAGGTTCCTTGCTGACTGCAAACCCATAGCGCTGGATCTCGAGGGAACCGATCTTCGTGGTGCGCTCGAACGCATGGTGATAGGAATCGGTCACAACACGAACAGCGAGCCGATCAACTTCTGGCACTGACGAGCCCAGTGCCTGAGCCGTGGCAACTCTGGCACCGAAAAGTCCGCCAGCAGCAGATGCCGCGATTGACCCGAGACCCGCCCGAAGAAGACTGCGGCGCGCTGAACTGCCAAGATAACTCTGATCGTCTGCCCGTTCTTGCATGACTCCCTCCCAAGGAATGTGTGCGTCGATTCTAGGCCCAGGCGGGGGTGAAGTGAAAGGGGAATGTCACCCGTGCGAACCGCTGGCGCTCAATCTGCCATCAGTGGCATCGTACGCAGAACACCCAGCATCAGCACGCCAGCGGCCATGGCCACGGCAGCGATGTAAAGCCCTGCCGCGTAACTGCCGGTGACCTCGCCGATCCAGCCCGTGAGCGCGGGGGCCGTGATCTGGGCAATACCGTAGGCGATGGTCAGGGTGCTCATCATCTTGGCTGGACGTGTGGGATAGAACCGGCCGGCAATCCCCATCACCATGCTCACAATCCCGGCGAATGTCACCCCGAAACAGACCGCACCGAGTAGCGGCCCGAGTACCCCCCCTCCGGCAAGCGGCAGCAGAATACCGGCGATATGCAACAGGCTGGCGAGAAACAGCGCGTTGATCGGGCCGGTGCGTCGCACCACCAGATCCCAGAGAATGCAGGAGGGTGCAGCCGCGCACCCCACGATGAGACACACCCAGAAGCAGCTTCCCTCCAGGCCCGGCAGGGAATTCACGATCGCGACGATGAATGTCGAGGTGACCACGAATCCCACGCCAGCACAGAAATAAAAGCCCATCAGCAAACTGCGGACCAGGGCTGTGGGAGGGCGATCCTTCATGTCTCCCACGGTCGCCCCCGCAGGTGACTGCGGCAGGGGCCGGGGTAGCCAGACCCATGCCGGAATGACCAGCAATGCTCCCAGCAGGGCAAGAGCAAGCCAGTTCCCACGCCAGTCCAGCACCTCGGCAAGCACCAGCACCACGAGCGAGCACATGACGATTCCCAGACCGATGCCGGAGAAATGGATACCCAACTCCGGCCGATGACCGTTTCGCATCAGCCAGTTCATGACCAGACCACCACCAAGGATCATGCCGAAGGCAGTACTCAGACCAGCGACGAAACGCGCAAAAGACCACGACAACTCGTCAGAGGCAACCGCCATCAGTGCGGTACTGATCACGGCCATGACCAGACCGGCCCGGTACAGATGGTCTTTCACCCCGAGGTCATTGATGCGACCGCACAGAAACACACCCGTGAAATAGCCCGCATAGTTGGCCGCAGCAAGCCAGCCCCCGGCACCCATCCCGAGTCCTGCCTGCTCACGCATGAGCGGAAGCATAGGTGTGTAGGCGAACCTGGCCACACCCAGGACCACGAGCACACCGAGAATCCCGGCAATATGGGTACGGACGCGGGCGGAGGAGAAGAACAACGGAGGAAGGGACGGGACCGCTCAGCTCAGACGTGGATAGCGGTCAAACCATGGCTGCGACCGCTCGAATGCAGCAGCAGCACGGAAGATATCGACTTCGGAATTGATTTTCGCCACCATCTGCAAACCGACGGGAAGACCATCACGCGTGAATCCTGCGGGAATCGACGCAGCGGGCTGTCCGGTGAGGTTGAAAGGATAAGTATAGTAAACCCAAGAGACGATGTTGCGGTCCGGTAACTGCGGCGGCGTGTTCAGACCGACATCGAATGCTGCGCACGGTGTGGCGGGCGAAAGCAGCAGATCAAAACCCTCGAAGAACACCCTCAGCTTCTCGCGCAGCTCGTACCGTCTGAATACCTTGGTGTAGTACTCCTCGGATGTCTGGCTCAATGCATCCTTCAGAACATCGGCCACAGCCGGATCAAGCATCTCACGCTGTTCGGCCAGCGTTTTCTTGAGCCGTACGCCAACCCCTGCGTAAAACTCGGACATCCAGAGATCCACAGGGTCAGAGTCGAGCACGGCATCGATCTCCTCGACCTCGCAGCCCAGATCCTGAAACCTGCGCGCTGCCCTCTCGGTGATCTCCACCACCTCGGGATCGGGTCTCGCGTAGCCCAACGTCCTGCTGTAGGCAATCCTCATTCCCTTGACAGATGCATGGCATGCGGCCAGATAGTCGGGTACCGGACCGGCCACTGCGAATGGATCCCGTCGATCGTGTCCGCTCATGACTGACAACAGCAGCGCCGCATCGGAGACTGTCCTGGCAAGAGGCCCCACATGGGCCAGTGTAGGTGTTGCCGAGACGGGAAAGATCGGAACCCGGCCAAACTGCGCCTTGATTCCGAACAGACCGCACAGAGAGGCGGGGATCCGCACGGACCCTCCACCGTCGGTACCCAGGGCGAGTGTGGTCACGCCGGCGGCAACACTCGAGGCCGCTCCACAGCTGGAACCGCCTGGCGTTTTGTCTGTATTCCATGGGCTGCGGGTGATCCCGGTAAGAGGGGAATCACCGACCGCCTTGCAGCCGAACTCGCTGGTGGTGGTCTTGCCGATGATGCAGGCGCCTGCAGCGGCCACACGCTCGACCGATGGTGCGCTGACGGAAGCGACATTGCCCGCCATGGCGCGCGAGCCGGAAGCAAACGGAAGTCCCTTGACCGCGATCAGGTCCTTGACCGAAATGGGCAGACCAAGCAGCACGCCCTGTGGGTCTCCGCGCATCAATGCCGATTCCGCCGCCCGCGCCTGCTCCATTGCGCCCTCGGCCGACACACTGGCGAAATTGTTGAGCAGCGGCTCCGTCGCCTCGACGCGGGCCAGCGTCTCGCGCATCACGTCGACCGGTGATACTTTGCGGGCCTTGATCGCATCAAGCAGTCCGTTCGCCGTGGGGTACGCATCAAGAATACTCATGCAAGGCTCTCCTTGGTTTCACTCATCACAGCAAGAACTGACTGCCCAACCCGATCACGAGCGGACTAGATCGATCCCAGCGAGCGGTCGAACACAGGCCGGGCCAGAGCCACACACAGGCCGAAGCGCGCCTCGATCAACTGGCGGTCCAACCCCTTGCCAATCAGTACAAGGCGGGTAGCAGGACGGTCACCTGGCCAGTTATCGGCATACACCAGCGGACTGAACACCTTCTGAACACCCTGCAGAATCACAGGTTTGTCCTGATCCGCGAATCGAATCAGCCCCTTGACCCGATAGAGATTGTCACCATAGCGCTCGACGAGATCGGCCAACATGCGCAAGAGCTCGTCGTAGGCCAGCGCTTGTTCCTCAAACAGCGATATTGACGACACACCATCGAGGTGCGGCACCGCCGACCTGCAGATCGCACAGTCTTCGGGATGATCATGATCGTGGTGATGCGCATGATCATGGTGGTGAGCGTGCCCGTGATGGTGGTCGTGATCAGGATGCGCATGCACCGGCCCTGTCGGATTGATCTCTCCGAGCCAGGACTCTATCGCAGCCTCCTTCTGAGCGGGGTTGAAAAGACCCAGATCGAGCAACTCCAGCGGCCGAAGCTCAGCGTGAGAAGTCACGGCCGCGGGACACAGAGGATTGAGAGCGCGCACGCGATTCACGGCATGCGAATACTCCTGGTCCGACACCAGATCCCGCTTGTTGAAAATGATCTTGTCGGAAATGGCAATCTGTTTCTCAGCCTCTGGGGATTGCTGAATCTGACCCGCGACGTGCTTGAGATCGACCATGGTCACAATGGCGTCCATACGGAAAGTCAGGCTCAGGTTCATGTCGGTGAAGAACAACTGGGCCAAGGGAACCGGATCGGCCAGACCGGTAGTCTCGATCACGATACGGTCGAAACTCACCTGGGGTTTCTCGAGACCAAGCTTGCGCTTGTACAGACTGTAGAGCGCTCCAACAAGATCATCCTTGCTTTCGCAGCAGATGCACCCATTGGAGAGTTCCATCATCTCCTCGTCGCGACGCATGATGAGGTCGCCATCGATACCGATCTCGCCAAACTCGTTGACGATTACTGCAATACGGCCGCTCTCCGGGTCGCTCAGCAGACGATTCAGCATG
>CAYYDO010000096.1:4934-5333 GCA_964470595.1 uncultured Burkholderiaceae bacterium
CAGCTCAATACCGCCCAGGCACGGACCGGAGAGCCGCTGCCGTTGTCGATCTTGAGTGGAGGACCATAGAACATGAACTCGCCCTTGCCGATCAGTTCCTCCAGATTGACCAGCCACTCATAGTGCGTGATGCCGCGGTCGCGGCAAACCCGATGGCTTGGAAAGAGGTTGTGCGACGGCTTGTCTGTGGAAGGCCCCTCTACGCCATGAATCTTTGAGCCCCTGTCTGCCAGCCAGTGGGTAGCCTCGGCGGTCAGACCCCAGTTGCTCCAGACCACCTCGGGTTTGGGGAAATACTTCCTGTGCAGCCCGCTGCACATCAGCACGATATGCCCATCCACCTTCACGCCGGCTTTGGCCTCTGCTTTCTATAAACGTTTTTTGAGGTCAAAATTTTCA
>CAYYDO010000096.1:5343-8108 GCA_964470595.1 uncultured Burkholderiaceae bacterium
CGACCGAGAGCCCCGTTGGACTCACATGAAAGAAGGAGTCGACGTGGGTACTGATGTGGTCGAGCGTCGAGATGAAGGTGGTGGCAAACGTCATTCGATCACCGGGTACACCCAACTCCAGCGCCGCCGATTTCTCGTGCGTCCAGTGCGGCGTGACGATGGGTCGCTGGAACAGCTTGTGCGCCGGCATGTTGTCGGACAACGTGAGTGTCAGGTCGATCATTTTGGACATCTTGTTTCTCCTATCGGTATTTGAATGCAATCCCCTACGACGCCTTCTTGCCCAGATACGCCTCCATCACCCGGGGATCATGGGCGAGCTCCCGGGACTTTCCTGAAACCCGTTCTCCATGACATACGCACGATCGGTTACTGCGAGCGCCTCGGTGGCCAACTGCTCGACCAGAAGGATCGAGAGGCCCTGCTTGTTCAGGCGCGTGAGGATGGGAAAAAGGAACTGAAGAATCTTGGGTGCAAGACCCAGTGAAACCTCATCGATCATGAGCAACTTCGGCTTGGCGAGCAGACCACGCGCAATCGCAAGCATCTGCTGCTCACCGCCCGACAGGGAACCGGCGAGTTGATCACGCCGCTCCTTGAGTCGCGGAAAGATGTCGAACATTTCCTCGACACCGGCCGCCACATCGGCCTTGCTGCGCAGGTAGCCGCCAAGAAGCAGATTGTCCTCGACCGATTGATCCGCAAAAACATGACGCCCCTCAGGCACAAGAACCACCCCCTTCTGGACAACCTGATGACTCTCGTGACCCTGCATGGCGGCGCCAGCCACGAGTATCTGACCTGAGGCGGGGCGCACCACGCCGGCAATTGCCTTGAGCGTGGAGCTCTTGCCGGCCCCGTTGGAGCCGATGATGGCCACGAATTCGCCCGCATGCACGGTCAGACTGACGCGGCGGGTAGCCTCGACACGCCCATAGACAACGGAGAGATCACGGACTTCGAGCAACGGTATCTGCGACATCAGGCGTCCTCCCCCTGTCGGGCATCGGCTTCGGTCGCCGCGTGCTCTCCGCCGAAGTACGCCTCGATCACCTTGGGATTGTCCTGAATCTCGGCAGGCGTACCCGTCGCAATGACCACCCCGTAATCAAGAACAGTCACGCGATCCGATACGGCCATGATCATGTCCACATGATGCTCGACCAGAATAACCGTCACATGCCGTTGGGCGAGCGACTTGATCAACTGCTTGAGATCCTCGATCTCGGCATGCGTGAGTCCGGCAGCCGGCTCATCGAGCAACAACAGACGCGGTGAGAGTGCCAGTGCCCGGGCGATCTCAAGGCGACGCTGATGTCCGAACGGCAGGTTGCGCGCTTGCTCATCGGCGTAATCGGCAAGTCCGACATATCGCAGCAACGCCTCGGCCAGTTCCCGATAGTGCCGCTCCTCTTGGTCAAAGATCGGCAGACGCAGAATCGTTGCAACCAGCCCGCTGCGATAGTGGGTATGAAATCCCACCATCACATTCTCAAGCACTGTCATCTGACCAAACAGTTCGGTGTTCTGGAACGTCCGGGCGAGTCCCATCTGTGCGAGTTGATGCATCGGCAAACCGGTGGTGGTGTTCCCGAGAAACGAGACACTGCCTTCAGTCGGTTTGTAAAGACCGGAGATGCAATTCAGAAATGTCGACTTGCCCGCACCGTTCGGTCCAATGACGGCATGAACCGATCCCGCCCTGATCTGTTCCGTGATGCGGTTGTTCGCCACCAGACCACCGAATGCGACGGTGAGGTCGGATACCGCCAGACTGACCTCACCCTGGGCCTGGCGCAACGCCAGCATCTCCTCGACACGCGGCTCGGGCGCTGGCCATGGCTGCGACTTGCGTGATCGCTTCGGCAAGAGTCGGGAGCGCCACAGCATGACTGTACCCACGATGCCCAGGGGCATGGCAAAGATGACAAACGCCAGCAATGCACCATAGGCAAAGTGCTGCCAGGCACCAAAGGCCTGGAAGAGTTCCGGAACGTAGGTCAGCACACCCGCACCGATGATCGGACCCAACACCGTGCCTGATCCGCCAAGAATCACCATCAGCAGGTAACGCAGCGAATCCAGAAATCGGAAGGTATCCGGATTCACATAGTTATTGAGGTAGGCATAGAGCGTACCTGCTACCCCCGCGTACACCGCGGCGACGGCAAAGGCGAGCGTGCGTGCGGAAATGGGATTGACACCGAGCGAGCGAATCGCCGTCTCGCTCTGCGTGGCCGCTCTCATGGCACGGCCGAACCGTGAGTGCATCAGGTTGTAGTGCACGATGAAAGCGAGAAGGAAAACCACCCCGATCAGGTAATAGAACCTCGTGTCATCGAGTTCGATGCCAAGAAGCTGAATCTTGGGAATATTGCTGATTCCGGTGGTCCCACCGGTCAGGGACGACCACTCGATGGCGATATTCTCGACAGCGATCCCAAAGGCAATGGTGATCACCGCGAGATACACCCCCCGAACGCGAATCGTGGGATACGCCAGCAGCACTCCAAACCCGCCGGCCAACGCCATCGAGGCAATCAAGGCAGGTAAAAACCCGAGCCCGAGTTTGGTGCTGAGAATCGCGGTGGTGTATGCCCCGATGGCCAACAGGCCCGCCTGCCCCAGGCTGACCAGTCCTGCGAGTCCCACCACCAGATTCAGGCCGAGTGCGATCACCGCATAAATCAGCAGCAACATCCAGACCCGCAGCAGATAGGCATTGCCGAGCACAAACGGCAATGCAGCGATTGCCAGCGCGAGAC
>CAYYDO010000097.1:0-6315 GCA_964470595.1 uncultured Burkholderiaceae bacterium
GCTGGCCATGCTGATCTTCGGTGGTCCGGTGCTGTTCTATTTCGCTCTGGCGCTCACCATCGGCATCGTCTTCGGCATCTATTCCTCGGTACTGGTCATGGCGCCCATCACCATGTGGCTCGGCATCAAGCGCGAAGACCTGGTCAAGCCGGTGCGCAAGAAGGACGACGGCCCCGAGGTCTATTCGCCCTGAACCGGGCGCACCAGAGCCGCGGCTGTCTTTGCCCGTTCGCGGGCCTCGTCGGTGTCCTTGCCGCTGGCCAGTGCCACACCCATGCGTCGTTTCACGAAGGCCTCCGGTTTGCCGAAGAGGCGAATGTCGGTGCCATGGACACGCAATGCCTCGTCCACGCCGCGAAACGCAATGCCTTTTGCATTCATGCCGCCATAGATCACGGCGGAGGCGCCCGGATTGCGCAGGGTGGTGTCCACAGGCAGACCGAGAATGGCCCGCGCATGCAGATCGAATTCATTCTGCGACTGGGTGGCCATGGTCACCATGCCGGTGTCGTGCGGCCTTGGGCTGACTTCTGAAAACCAGACATCGTCGCCCTTCACGAACAGTTCCACCCCGCAGATGCCCAGCCCGCCAAACTTGCCGGTTATCGCCTGCGCAATGCTGCGCGCCCGCGACAAGGCCCGCTGCGCAAGCGCCTGTGGCTGCCAGGATTCGACATAGTCGCCATCGATCTGCACATGGCCAATCGGGGCGCAGAAATGGGTTTCGATCTGTCCGTCGGCCCCCATGGCCCGCACGGTGAGCTGGGTGATTTCAACATCGAAGTCGATGGATGACTCCACGATCACGCGCGATTGCGCCACGCGTCCCGATGACTGCGCGGTATCCCAGGCGCGATCGATATCGGCCTCGGAGGCGAGCCGGGACTGCCCCTTGCCCGACGACGACATGACCGGCTTCACGAAACATGGAAAGCCGATGTCCTTGCAGGCCGCATGCAATTCCTCGCGGCTCGATGCGAAGCGATAGCGCGAGGTGGGCAGGTGCAACTCCTCTGCGGCCATCCTGCGGATGCCCTCGCGGTTCATGGTCAGAAAGGCCGCCCGCGCCGTCGGTACCACCAGCGCCTTGCCCTCCGATTCGAGTTCGATGAGTGCCGAGGTGGCGATGGCCTCGATTTCGGGCACCACCAGCGACGGTTTCTCGCGCTCGATGATCTCGCGCAGGGCGGCGGGATCGGTCATGTCGATGACATGGGCGCGATGGGCCACCTGATGTGCCGGTGCATCGGCATAGCGATCCACCGCGATCACCTCGATCCCAAGACGTTGCAGGCTGATGACGACTTCCTTGCCCAGCTCTCCCGAGCCGAGCAGCATCACGCGGGTCGCGTTTGCCGAGAGTGGCGTTCCAATCATGATTACTGCACCCGGCCAATACGTTTGACCACATCGGCCAGGCGCCGCGCATCCTGATCGACATACTTCTGGAACTCCGGCGCATCCAGGTACTGGATCGGGCTGCCCGAGTTGTTGATGACCTGACGCACTTTCTCGTCCTGTGCGGCCTGACGCACGGCCTCGCGCAGTCGCATCACCACGGCATCGGGGGTGCCCGCTGGCACGAAGATGCCGGCCCACTGGGCAAATTCGGCATTGATGCCGAGTTCGCGAAAGCTGGGCACATCGGGCAGTGCGGCCAGACGGCCTTCGCCCCAGTGCGCCAGCGCGCGCACCTTGCCCGCCTTGATCTGGGCCACGATCGATGCCGGGCCCGTGGCGAGCGCATCCACCTGGCCGCCGAGCAGACCGATCACGGCAGGTCCCGCGCCGGTGTAGGGGATGTGGGTGATCGAGAAGCTCTCTGCGGCCTTGAGTTGCTCCATCGGCACATGCATGGTGCCGTAGTTGCCTGACGAACCGTAGTTGTAGGCCGTCGGCTTCTTGCGCATTTCAGCCACGAATTCCTGATAGGTTTTCCACGGCGTTTCGGCGCGCACCACCAGCACGGTGGGGTCGGCAGTGATGCGTGCGATCGGCCGCAGCTGGTTCATTTCATACGAGGGCGTCTTGCCCAGGATGCGGTCGGCCTCGGGAATTACCGAGACCGAGGACAGCGCCATCAGGATGGTGTAGCCATCGGGCCTGGCCTTGGCCACATGCGAAAAGCCCAGTCCGCCGCCGGCGCCGGCACGGTTCTCCACCACCACAGGTTGCCTGAGGATACGGCCGAGCGCCTCGGCGATGGGCCTGCCGACCGTATCGGCCACACCCCCGGGAGGAAAGGGCACGACCATGGTGATGGACTTGGTCGGATAGCTGTCCTGGGCCATTGCGGGGCTGCCTGCAATGGCCAGTGCCGCGCTGAGCATCAGCACGAGGCGTGTTGCGAATCGGGAAAGAGGGGTTGGCATGAGAGGCTCCGGACAATGACAAAGAGTTGCTGTGGGTGCTGGCCTAGAATGTCGCGAATTGCAGCGCATCACCATTGGGATCGACCATGAAATTTGCAGCATTCAGTCGCAACGATCAGCCAGACATCATCGAGGTCGGTATTGTCTCTGATGACGACCGCTATGTTTCCTCTCTGGCGTTTGCCGATACGGATGCGGCGGGCGGCGTGGCTGCCGTGGTGTGTGCCCAGGCGGCGGGCCGACCGATGCCGGCGTCGCTCGATCCCGTCTCCCTGGATTCGGTCCGCCTGCGCGCCCCCTTTCCGCGACCGGCACGCAATGTGTTCTGTGTGGGCAAGAACTACTTCGATCATGCCCGCGAGTTCGCCCGCAGCGGTTTCGACAGCAGTGCGGTCAAACCGGGCGACGACATCCCCGCCGACCCGATCATCTTCACCAAGGTACCCGAGTCGGTGATTGCCACGGGCGACGCCATTCGCATGCCGGTTGGCGTGTCCGAGGCCATCGATTACGAGGCCGAGCTCGCGGTGATCATCGGCAAGGCGGGCCGCGGCATCACGGAGGCCGACGCCATGGCCCATGTCTGGGGCTACACCATCATCAACGATGTCACCGCCCGCGACTGGCAGCAGCGCCACAAGCAATGGTTCATGGGCAAGAGCTTCGACACCTTCTGCCCGATGGGCCCCTGGGCAGTCACCCGCGACGCCTGCGACGGACAGTCCACAGCTGTGCGTTGTCTGGTCAATGGCGAGCTTCGCCAGAATGCCAATACCCGCGATCTGATCTTCGGTATTCCGCGACTGATTGCCACGCTTTCGGCTGGCATCACGCTCTATCCGGGTGACATCATTGCCACCGGCACGCCCGTGGGTGTGGGTATCGGTTTTTCGCCCCCGCGTTACCTGAAATCGGGCGACGTCGTGCGTGTCGAGATCGATGGCATTGGCGCCATCGAAAACCCTGTGGTCTGAAGCAGGTCGGGGTACTCCGGGTACTGTTGCGGCACCCCATCAGCGCCGACATCAGCACCGGATCAGCGCTGGGTCAGCTCTTCACGGGCCAGCTGCTCGGCCAGACCCACATAGCGTGCCGGGGAGAGATCGAGCAGGCGCTGGCGATCCGTATCGGGAAGTGCGAGCCCGGCAATGAATGACCGCATGGTGGTCTCGGTCATGCCCTGTCCACGCGTAAGGGCTTTCAGTTGTTCATAGGGTTGCGGCAGCCCATGCAGGCGCATCACGGTCTGGATGGGTTCGGCAAGCACCTCCCAGGCCGCATCCAGATCGGCGGCGAGTCGCTCGCTGTTGATCTCGAGTTTGCCCAGCCCACGCAGGCAGGCATCCCACGCCAGCAGACTGTGACCAAGCGCCACCCCGAGATTGCGCAGCACCGTGGAGTCGGTCAGATCGCGCTGCCAGCGCGACACTGGCAGCTTGTCGCTGAGATGCCGCAGCAGGGCATTGGCGATACCCAGATTGCCCTCGGCATTTTCAAAGTCGATGGGGTTCACCTTGTGCGGCATGGTCGATGACCCGACCTCGCCTTCCTTCAGTCGCTGACGGAAATATCCCAGGGAGATATATCCCCAGATGTCGCGGGAGAGATCGAGCACGATGGTGTTGAAACGCGCCACGCTGTCGAAGTACTGTGCCATCCAGTCATGCGGCTCGATCTGTATGGTGTGGCTGGCGAATTCGAGCCCCAGACCCTCCACCACAGAGCGCGAAAACGCCGGCCAGTCGCAATCGGGAAGCGCCGCGACATGGGCGTTGTAGTTGCCCACTGCACCGTTCATCTTGGCCCGTGGCGCAACGCCGGCACATGCATCACGCGCGATGCGCAGGCGCTGGCGCACATTGGCCAGCTCCTTGCCCAGTGTGGTGGGTGAGGCGGTCTGGCCGTGCGTGCGCGAGAGCATGGGCTGTGCGGCACTGATGTCGATCAGTCCGGCGAGCTTGTCGATCAGCCCCTGCATGGCCGGCAGCAGACAGACGCTGCGTGCCTCGCGCAGCATCAGCGCATGCGATGTGTTGTTGATGTCTTCCGAGGTGCAGGCAAAGTGAATGAACTCCGCCGATCGCGCGAGTTCCGGCAGATCGGTCTGCGCGGCAGCGCGCTCCTTCAGCCAGTACTCGACGGCTTTGACATCGTGATTGGTAACTGCTTCGATTTGCTTGATACGTTCAGCATCCTGCGTCGAAAACCCTTCGACCCATTGCCTCAATGTGGTGCGGGCCTGGGTGCTGAACGGTGGCAGTTGCGCCATGCCGATATCGGACAGACCGATCAGCCAGGCGACCTCCACCTGCACTCTGTGCCTCATGAAACCAGCTTCGGAAAGCAGGGGTCGAAGGCTGTCCACCTTGCCGCTGTAGCGGCCGTCAAGTGGCGAGAGTGCTGTTAGTGGATTCACATTCTTCATTCTATACTTTGGGTCCCATATTCATTGGACGTCTGATGAAACTCTACGGCTCTTTCACCAGCCCCTATGTCCGCAAGGTCCGCATCGTGCTCGTGGAAAAAAAGATGGAGTGCGAGTTCATCCAGGAAGATGTCTGGTCTCCCCAATCCACCCTCTCCCAGCTCAATCCGCTTGGCAAGGTGCCGGTGCTGGTGCTCGACGATGGCACCTGCATCTACGACTCCCGCGTGATCGTCGAATACCTCGATTCACGCGCTCCCATTCATCGGCTCATTCCCGATGGCGGTCGCGAGCGCACCGAGGTGAAAGTGTGGGAAGCCCTCTCCGACGGGCTCCAGGATGCCGCCATTGCCATGCTGCTGGAAAACAAGCGTGCCGCAGAAGTTCGCTCCTCGGGCTGGCTGGCGCGTCAGGCCGTCAAGGTCGATGAAGCCCTGGCCTACATGGCCCGTTCGCTGGGCAAGAGCCCCTGGTGTCATGGTCGCTCGTTCACGCTTGCCGATATCGCCATGGGTACGGCGCTGGGTTATCTGTCGTTCCGTTTCCCGGAAAACAACTGGCAGAAAACCTATCCCAATCTGCTGGCTCACTACGAAAAACTCATGAGCCGCGACTCCTTCCGCGATACCGTCCCCAAAGCCTGATCACGGGCGCTGATGATGCCTCCGCCCAGGCACACCTCATTGCGATAGATCACCGCCGACTGCCCCGGGGTCACCGCCCACTGGGGTGTATCGAATTCGAGTTCAAATCCGCCCTGTGCGCCCTCGAGCAGCCGGCAGGGTGCATCGGCCTGGCGATAGCGCGTCTTCGCGCTCAGGCCACCGGATGCTTGCGGCTCATGCGCAAGCGCCGGGCTCCGATCGGTCTCATTCGCATCGGTACCGGCTGCATCGACGGGCATCCTTCCGCCCACCCAGCTTGCATCGATGGCCATGAGCCGATGCGACAGCAGTCCGGGATGGTCATGCCCCTGGGCCACGATCAGGCGGTTGTGCGCGAGATCCTTGTCCAGCACGAACCAGGGGCTGCCATCGCCATCGCGGCTGCCCCCGATACCCAGCCCCTTGCGCTGGCCCAGTGTGTAGAACGCGAGGCCCATGTGCTGCCCCACCGTGTGCCCTTCGGGGGTCACCATCGTCCCCGGTGAGGTGGGCAGGTAGCGGTTGAGGAATTCGCGAAAGGGCCGCTCGCCAATGAAGCAGATGCCGGTGGAATCCTTCTTGGCGGCATTGGGCAGACCGATCTCGCGGGCCAGCTCGCGCACCCGGGGTTTGCACAGCCCGCCAATCGGAAACAGCGTGCGCTGCAGCTGATCTTGTCGCAGCCGATGCAGAAAATAGGTCTGGTCCTTGGCCGGGTCTGCCCCCCGGATCAGCTCCACCTTGTCGCGCGCATTGAAACGTGTCTGTGCATAGTGGCCCGTGGCGATGCACTCCGCCCCCTGCGCCATGGCGTGATCGAGAAAGGCCTTGAACTTGATCTCGGCATTGCACAGGCTTTACTTCTGGAGTTCCG
>CAYYDO010000097.1:6325-7990 GCA_964470595.1 uncultured Burkholderiaceae bacterium
CGATGGCCTTGAGCAGCTCGAAGCGGCCGTCGATTTCGCGCACACGAGCATAATGCCCGGTGGCGATCAGGTCGGCGCCCAGGCTCATCGCATGATCGAGAAAGGCCTTGAACTTGATCTCGGCATTGCACAGCACATCGGGATTCGGCGTGCGGCCGGCCTGGTACTCGCGCAGGAATTCGGCGAACACGCGGTCCCTGTATTCGGCGGCGAAGTTCACCGCCTGCAGTTCGATGCCGATCACTTCAGCGGCGGCTGCCGCATCCAGGAAGTCCTGACGCGTCGAGCAGTAGGCATCGTCGTCGTCATCCTCCCAGTTCTTCATGAACAGGCCCAGGACATCGAGCCCGGCCTGTCGCAGCATCCATGCCGCGACCGAGGAATCGACCCCTCCGGACATCCCGACCACCACCCGCCTGCGTCCGCGCAGGCTGTCCTTCCAGTCGAGGGTAGGGTGCAGCGTCATGGTGTGTCCGATTCTATATGCTGCAATGCGAGAGCCCTGATTGTCGGTTAGCATTTAAGGTTCGCTCAACCAACACGATGGAGACCGTCGAATGCAGCTCGGCATTCCCAAAGAGTCGCTGCCCGGCGAGACGCGTGTCGCGGCTACGCCCGAGACCGTCAAGAAGTTCGTCACCCAGGGCCACCAGGTCACGGTCGCCGAAGGTGCCGGTCATGGTGCCAATTTCCCCGACGATGCCTATGTCGCCGCCGGCGCCAGCATGGTCAGCCAGCAGCAGGCCCTTGGCGCCGACATGGTGCTCAAGGTGCGCATCCCGTCCGCCGAGGAGGCCGCACTGATGAAGCGCGGCGCGGTGCTGATCGGCATGCTCAATCCATTCGATCGGGCGGGTCTCGATCGCCTCGCGGCGGCAGGCCTCACCGCCTTCGCCATGGAGGCTGCACCGCGCACCACCCGTGCGCAGAGCATGGATGTGCTTTCTTCCCAGGCCAATCTGGCGGGCTACAAGGCGGTGGTGCTCGCCGCCGATGCCTACCCCCGCATCTTCCCCATGCTCATGACCGCGGCCGGTACCGTCAAGGCCGCACGCATGGTCATCCTCGGTGCCGGTGTGGCGGGCCTGCAGGCCATCGCCACAGCCAAGCGTCTGGGCGCTGTGGTGGAGGCCTCCGATGTCCGCCCTGCGGTCAAGGAGCAGATCGAATCCCTCGGGGCCAAGTTCATCGATGTGCCCTTCGAGACCGACGAGGAGCGCGAGATTGCCCAGGGCGTCGGCGGCTATGCCCGTCCCATGCCCGAGGCCTGGATGAAGCGGCAGTCGGCTGAAGTCGCCAAGCGTGTGGCGCTGGCCGATATCGTCATCTCCACTGCGCTCATTCCCGGTCGCAAGGCCCCCACGCTCATCACCGAAGAGATGGTGAAGAGCATGAAGCCGGGCTCGGTCATTGTCGACATGGCGGTCGAGCAGGGCGGCAACTGCCCGCTCTCCGAACTCGGACAGACGGTCGTGCGTCATGGCGTGATCATCGTCGGCCAGCCCAATCTGGCAGCACTGGTGCCCACCGATGCCAGCGCCCTGTATGCGCGCAATCTGCTCGATTTCATGAAACTCATCATCACCAAGGAAGGCGGTCTGAACATCCCCGCCGACGACGACATCGTTACCGCGACTCTGGTCACCCGGGACGGTGCGGTGCTGC
>CAYYDO010000098.1:0-7970 GCA_964470595.1 uncultured Burkholderiaceae bacterium
GATGCGCCTGAAGACCGACTTCACTGTGCTGCTCGAGGCCGCGATTGCGGGGCGACTGGACAAAACCGATGCCGAATGGGACAGCCGCACGGCGCTGGGCGTGGTGCTTGCGGCGCACGGCTACCCCGATGATGTGCGCACCGGCGATCACATTTCCGAGTTGCCCGCCGACACCGACGACTGCGTGACTTTTCATGCGGGCACCGCCATTCGCGATGGTGTGCTGCGCACCAGTGGCGGGCGCGTGCTGTGTGTCACCGCACTTGGCGGCACACCCATGCTGGCGCAAAAGCGGGCCTACGATGCCGTGACCGGTGTGCGTTTCGAGGGCATGCAGTTTCGTCAGGATATCGGTTATCGGGCCATTCGCAGCCACCACCGGAGGACACCCGCATGAGTGTGGATATCGCATCGCTGCGCAGTTTCTTTCTGGGTCTGCAGGACAGCATCAGCAGCACCATCAGTGCACTCGACGGCACGCCGTTTGCGGAAGACGCATGGCGCAAGCCCGAAGACGCGATGTTGAAGGGCGATGGCCGCTCGCGCATTCTGGAACAGGGCAAGGTGTTCGAGCGCGCCGGTGTGGGCTTCTCGCATGTGCGGGGCGATCGCCTGCCACCGTCGGCCACACAGAACCGGCCGGAGCTCTCGGGCCGGGGATTCGAGGCGATTGGTGTGTCGCTGGTGTTTCACCCGCGCAACCCCTATATCCCCACGGTGCACATGAATGTGCGCTCGTTCGTGGCCAAGGCCGGCCCGCAGGGCGGCGAAGATGCCTGGTGGTTTGGCGGCGGCATGGACCTGACCCCCTACTACCCCTTCGAGGAAGATGCGGTTCACTTCCATCGCACCTGCCAGCAGGCCCTCGCACCCTTTGGCGAGCAGTACTACCCGAAGTTCAAGACGTGGTGCGACGACTACTTCTATCTGAAGCATCGCGACGAGGCCCGCGGCATTGGTGGCGTGTTCTTCGACGACTTCGCCGAACTTGGTTTTGCGCGCAGCTTCGCCATGACTCAGGCAGTGGGCAATGCCTTTCTGGCGGCCTATGTGCCGATTGTCGAGCGCCGCCGCGATCTGCCCTGGGGCGAGCGCGAACGCGACTTCCAGACCTATCGCCGTGGCCGCTATGTCGAATTCAATCTGGTCTTCGACCGCGGCACCCACTTCGGCCTGCAGAGCGGCGGGCGCGCGGAGAGCATCCTGATGTCGATGCCACCGGTGGTGACATGGCGCTACGACTGGACACCCGCGCCCGGCTCGCCCGAGGCCCGTCTGTACGACATCATCCGGCCACGCGACTGGCTGGGCAGCACGGCTTGAATCCGCTGGGTCTTTTCGGCGGGCGATTCGATCCCGTCCACCGCGCCCACATCGCCATGGCGCGGGCTGCTGCCGATGCGCTGCGGCTCGAGGAAGTGCGCTGGATCGTCAGCGGTACCCCCGAACACAAGCCTGCCGTGGCCAGTGCCGAAGACCGCCTGGCCATGACGCGCCTGGCCGTGCGCGACATGCACGATGCGCGCATGCGGGTGGATGGACGCGAGATCACTGCTGCGCGGGCAGGCGGCTCGAATTTCACGGCCGATACCATCCGCGGCCTGCAGAGCGAGATGCCGGGGCAGCCCCTGGTGTGGATTCTGGGCGGCGATCAGCTGGCCGGTTTCACCAGCTGGTCGCGCTGGGAGTGGCTGGCGGGTCAGATGGAAATTGCCGTGTGCGCGCGTCCCGGCAGCGAGGCGGGACCGGCCGAGCAGGCCATCGTCGCGCGCGGCGGCCGGGTGCACCACATTGCCATGGCCGAGGACAGTGTCTCTTCCACGGCACTGCGTGCGGCCATTGCACGAGGAGAATCGATCGCGGGACTGGTGTCGGAGTCCGTGCGTGAGTACATTGTGAACCGACACCTTTATCACTGAGAGCCCATGACGCCACAGCAACTTCAATATGTCGTGACCGACGCCCTGGAAGACATCAAGGGCCAGAACATCCTGGTCTTCGATTCCCAGCCCCTCACCGGCATGTTCGACCGGGTGGTGATCGTCACCGGCACCTCCAATCGCCAGACACGGGCGCTCGCCAAGAACCTGCACGACAAGGTGAAGCAGGCCGGCGGCCAGGTCTTCGGCACCGAAGGCGAGGAAAGCGGCGAGGGGGTGCTGGTCGATCTGGGCGACATCATCGTGCACATCATGCAGCCGGCGATTCGCGAGTATTACCGGCTGGAAGAGATCTGGGGTCGCCACCCCGTGGACTGGGAGGCCGAGCGCGCCGCAGCCCGCGCAGCCGCCGACAAGCCGGCACCGCGGCGCAAGGCCACGGCACGCAAGCCGATCACGGGTGTTGCCCCGGCGCCGGTGAAAAAGGCGGCGGAGCCCGCACCCGAGGTGAAAAAGCCCGCAGTCAAGAAATCCACGGCAAAGAAATCGGCAGTCGAGAAAACGGTAGCGGAAAAGAAACCTGCGACCAAAACCGCAGCAGCAAAGAAGCCAGCTGCAAGGAAGCCAGCAGCAGGCAAACCCGCAGCGAAAAAACCGGCCGCCAAGAAACCCGCCGCAAGGAAAGTTGCGGCCAAGCGCACATGATGCTGATCGTCGCCGTTGGTCTGAAGCAGCCCAGTTGGGTTGCCGAAGCCTTCGCCGACTATCTCGGGCGCTTCCCGCCGGAGATCCGCCCGGTATTGCGGGAAATCAAGGCCGAGCCGCGCACCAGCGGCAAGACCATAGCCGCCATGAAGCAGGCCGAAGCCGAGCGCATCGAGGCGGCCATCCCCAAGGGGGCGGTGCGCATCGCTCTGGATGAGCGCGGGCGGGCGCTCACCACCAGCGAACTCTCCACGCTGATCGAAAAGATTCGCATGGAGACCAGCGATATTGCCTTCGTGATCGGTGGCCCCGATGGACTGGACGACGATTTCAAATCACGTTGCCAGCATCAGTTGCGGCTGTCATCCATGACACTACCCCACGGCATGGTGCGCGCGCTGCTGGCCGAGCAGCTCTATCGGGCGTGGTCGATCAGCACCGGACACCCGTATCACCGGGAGTAACTCTAGCGCGGAACAACGATCACGGGCGGCATGATGCGAATGCGCAGTTGCTCGGCTCGCACACGTTCCTCGCGCAAGGCGCGCACCAGCCGACCGATGATTTCACGACGGTGGTCTGCGCAATCGATGCTGTTTTCCTTGACACGCTGGGCCGCAGCCTCGACCACGCGCGGATGCAGATCGAAGCCCTGGGGGTCGAAGCCCGCCTCGGCGGCCAGGCACAAATCGTAATTTTTCAGATCGGCCACCGCTGCGCGCGCACGATCGTCGGTCACGGTGGCGCAACCGGCAAGCAGCAAGGATGCCAGCGCCACGCAAGGCAGCGCACGACGGGAGGGCCTGGCACACGAGATTGTCATATCAGGCTTGGATGTCATGGGCTGGCTGGAGTTCCGATTCGGCATGCTGGCATGGGTATGATGCACAGCATACCGCTCACAGATCGGCATCGATGCTGAAAATCCCCCTGCAGCAATTCCCCCAACTGGCCGCCCTGCGCGAGCGCGCCGATTTTCTTGCACCCCTGCGCCAGGCGCACCCGCAGGAAGATGATTTCGTTGAAACGGCCAGCCGCGTGATTCTTCAACAGGTGTTCCAGCAGCGCAATCCGAATCGCACGGCACCGGATGAGTTCGATCCGATCACCAAAAAAGGATTCAGCCCGGAAGAGATCAGTCAAGCCTGCGCACTGGCCCTGTTCCGCGGTGACGACACGCTGCTGCTCACCCGCAAGGGCTGGCGCTACCAGTACGCACGCACTCCTCATCTGGCCCTGTATGCCGTGCTGATAGCCTTTGTCACACTGATTGTCCTGATACGGGGCGGCCAGCATGTGGCACCCGATGCCGTAGCAGCCTTTCTGGTGTTCGAGCCCCTGCTGGCCCTTGCCGGAGCAGCGCTGGCGGTGATCTATTTTTATGTACTGAAGCTGGTGCTCAGGGCCTGAGTCAGGCCACAACAGGCAGCGTATCTGGCTGCATCAGGAACCGACCCGAATCGGACGGGACACGCTTTACACGCGCCCGTAGTTGTCCTCGAAACGCACGATGTCGTCTTCGCCCAGATAACTGCCGGATTGCACCTCGATGATCTCGAGTGGCTCTGTGCCAGGGTTTTCAAGACGGTGCTTCACGCCCTGGGCAATGAAGGTGGATTCGTTTTCCTGAAGATCAAAGACCCGCTCGCCGCAGGTGACCCTTGCCGTGCCACGCACGACGATCCAGTGCTCGGCCCGATGGTGATGCATCTGCAGCGACAGGCGGCCACCCGGTTTGACCATGATGCGTTTCACCTGAAAACGCTCACCGCGATCGATGCTGTCGTAGCTGCCCCAGGGGCGGGCCACTTCCCGATGCACCACGGCCTGCGCCACGCCACGGGCCTCGAGCATGGCGACCGCCGCCTTGACCTGTTCGGAGTGTCCGGCATCGGCGATCAGCACGGCGTCCGGCGTATCAACAATCAGCAGATCGCGGGTGCCGACAGCCACCACCGGACGGTGCTCGGCATGAATGAAGGTATCGCGCGCACCCACACTCATGCCGTGACCATCGATGCGGTTGCCCTCCGGGTCGGGGGGATAGAGTTCAGATACCGACTTCCACGAACCCACATCGCTCCATGCGCCGGTAAAGGGCACCATCGCTACACGCGACGATTTTTCCATCACCGCATAGTCGATGGATTCGCTGCGACACTGCATGAAGCTCTTGGGGTCGGGGCGGGTGAAGGCACCATCCTGTCGGGATGCGGCCCATGCCTTGTGGCAGGCGTCGAGAATATCCGGCGCATGTTCGCCCAGGGCGGCAAGCAGTGCAGATGCCTGCACCAGAAAAATGCCCGCATTCCAGTAGTGACCACCCTGCAGCAAAAGTTGTTCGGCAAGTTCGCGGGCGGGCTTTTCGATAAAGCGCTCAACCTGCATCACATCGCCCGAGACATGCGACCGGGATGCCGACGATGCGATGGCCGCATCAGCCCGTGCTGCTGAATCAACATGCCCTGCCGCCTTGATGTAGCCATAGGCGGTGCTGGGATAGCTTGGCGCCACGCCAAAGGTGACGATGCGGCCTGCGCATGCAGCCGGCACGCCGCTCTTCACGGCAGCGCAAAACGCGTCGGTGTCCGGAATATGGTGATCGGCTGGACAAAACAGCAGCACATCATCGGGGCGGGACATCAGCGCGGCGAGCGCCATGGCAGCCGCCGTGTTGCGCGGTGCGGGCTCGAGCAGGATGCGCGGCACCACACCGGCATGATCGAAACTGTCGGCAATCAGAAAACGATGGTCCTCGGCACCAACAGCCAGAATGTTGTCCGAGAGTGGATGCACCCGACGCAGTGTCAGTTCCAGCAGACTCTTGCCGGCCATGAGGGGCACGAACTGCTTGGGCAACGCCTTGCGGGAGAGCGGCCACAGGCGTGTCCCCGAGCCGCCGCAGAGAATCACCGGGACCACGCCGGGTGGGATATCCGATACCGTGGCAGAACCGGTTGTCGATACAGCGACGGGCGCAACAACGGACCCGTTGGTCGAGGCGATGGCCGATTCTGATCCCGCGTGACGTTGCGTATTCAATGCATCCATAAGAGCCGGCAGATTATCATTTCCCGATGGCCCAGCCCTCCCCCCTGCTGCGTAATCTGCTTCGATCCGGGCTGACACTGGCGGCCCTTGCACTCGTGGCGTTGATCCAGTGGGGTGCGCTCGAGAACCCCATCACCGAAAGCGCGGAACTGGCCGCACGCGATGTGGTTCAGCAGCTGACGGCAAAGCCATCCGAGACCGAGCCGGTGGTGATGATCGACATCGACGAGGCCAGCATCGCCTCGCTCGGCCCCTGGCCCTGGAGCCGCGCGCGCATCTCCGATCTGGCCCAGTCACTGCTGGATCAGGGGGTGCAGATCGTGGTGCTGGACATGGTGCTGCCCAGCCCGCGCGATGCCGATGGCGATGCCCGACTGGCCGAGCTGGCGGCAAGCCGCAAGCTGGTGCTCGCGCAGGTGTTCGACTATGTGGAGCGGCCGCAGCCCATCATCTCGGGAGTGGCCGCAGCCGGTATCGTGCCACCAGCGGGGATCCGGGTTCCGGCGGTGGCAGCGAAAGGCATCGTGGCCAACCACGACGGGCTGGCCAATGCCCCCTGCGTGGGCAATATCGGTTTCGTTCCCGACCCGGACGGCAAGCTGCGGCGCCTGCCCCTGCTCACCGAATGGGAGGGCCGCCTGCACCCCTCGCTGGCACTGGCCACACTCGATTGCCTCGAGCGCGGTATCAAGCCGGGTAACGCCACCGACGGCGTTCAGAAGCTGCGCTTTGAGACCACCCCGGAGAGCTGGACCGTGATTCCGGCCGCGCAACTGCTGAAGCGCACCGAAACGCCCAGCCCGATTCCGGGCGATCTCCTCAAGGGCCGCATCGCGGTGATCGGCTCCTCCGCACTGGGTCTGTCCGATCGGGTCGCGATTCCGCTCTCGCCCAATATCAGCGGCATGTTCGTGCATGCGGCTGCAATGTCGGAACTGCTGCGCGATGCCGAAACCTCGCGCTCGGTGGTGCATCCGATGATCTTCATCGTAGCCGGTCTGGCCCTGATCGCTGCGATGGGGATGACGATTGCCCAGGGTCTGAAAGCCCGCTGGCTGATCACCCTGCTGGCCACGCTGCTGCTGGTCTGGCTGGGGCTTCTGATCGCGGGCGCCAGCCAGGCGAGCACCGCGCATCTGACGGCACCCATGTGGGGGTTC
This sequence comes from uncultured Burkholderiaceae bacterium, assembly GCA_964470595.1. GTDB lineage: Bacteria > Pseudomonadota > Gammaproteobacteria > Burkholderiales > Burkholderiaceae_A > Lacustribacter. Next base: position 6,797 of record CAYYDO010000098.1, read on the forward strand.
CTCTTCCTGGGCATGACCCTGATCCCGATCGAGTGGTCGATTGCTCGCGCACAGGTGCGGGCAACGGCACGACTGCTGTCACGCTATGTGGCCAAGCCGGTGTTGCGCGATCTTTTGCGGCGGCAGGATTTCAATCCGCTTGCGCCGCGAGCGGCAGACATCACGGTGCTGGTAGCCGACATGGCGGATTACTCGAAGATCACCGCCAACCAGAGCCTGGAGGCCACGGCGAGCATCACCCGCCGGTTTCTGGAATGCATCACGGCACCCGTGTGGGAGTTGCAGGGCACGCTCGATCGCTATACCGGCGATGGACTGGTGGCCTTCTGGGGAGCGCCCGTGCATTTCGTGGATCAGGCCGATCGCGCCATCGATGCCGCCAAGCTGATGCTCGCGCGAATCGATGCCCTCAATCAGGAATTCCGCGCCGAAGGGCTACCGGAAGTGGCTGCCCGCATCGGGATTGCCGGCGGACATGCGCTGGTGGGCGACTTTGGCACGCAGTTTCGCGCAACCTACACGGCGGTGGGCAACTGCATCAATACCGCGGCACGGCTGGAGGCCACTGCCAAGGATCTGCATCTGCAGGTGGTGATCGCGGAATCGGTGGCCGAAGAAAGCCACCGTCACACACTGGAGCCGCTTGGCGAACAGGATGTGCGGGGCATTGGGCGCATGAAGATCTTCACCACGGCACGACCGATACCGGCCGACGCATCCGCATCCACCACACCGACACCCTGATATCAGCGCATCGCCAGGCGTGCTTCGATCTGATCGAGTGCGGCCTCATCGAAGCCGGAGACAATCTGCTGAAGCTTCAGCCATGCTGTAGCGAACTCCCTACGAATCTGAATCTGCTGACGACGCACAGACAGCAACTCCTGTGTGGCCTGGGCGACCTCGGCACGACTGGCCACACCCGCTTTCAGGCTCTGCTGCTGGGCACGCAGGGTAATGGCAGAGGCCTCGGCCGCACGATCGGATGCGGCCACGCGAATGGCGAGTGACTCCAGGCTGCCATTGGCAGAGAGTGCCTCTGACCGCAGACGCATCATCACGGCACGGGTCTGGGCCTGGGCCTTGCGATAGTTGGCATCGGCCTGGGCCACCGATGCGCCGATGGCACCGTGGGTATAGAGCGGCCCGCTCAGTTGCAGACCCACACGGTTTT
>CAYYDO010000099.1:0-961 GCA_964470595.1 uncultured Burkholderiaceae bacterium
GCTGGCCATGCTGATCACGGTCAATCTTCAGTCGTCATTCCTGACACCGCCTTTCGGATGGGCACTCTTCTATCTGAAGGGTGTTGCGCCGCCAGAAGTGCGCATTTCGGATATCTACAAGGGTGTCGTACCCTTTGTGCTGATGCAGGGTATTGCGCTGATGATCGTGTTCATGTTCCCGCAGATCGCGTTGTGGCTGCCCAGGGCCATCGGGTGGTAGCGCACACGCACAGACAGCATTGAAAGACCGATACGACGAGGAGTGCACGTGACATTTTCCGCTCTTGGCATCCGTGGCATGGCGGTAGCCCCCCATGCACTGGCCGCTGAATCCGCCATCGATGTGCTGCGTGACGGAGGCAATGCCCTCGAGGCAATGGTCGCGGCCGCCGCCACGATTGCCGTGGTCTATCCCCACATGAATGCAATCGGAGGAGATGGCTTCTGGGTGATCAACGGTCCTGGTGGGCGGGTGGGCGGCATCGATGCAAGCGGCGCGAGCGCTGCTCAGGCCTCCCGGGAGTGGTACGCCGAGCGCGGCATGACCGATAGAATTCCCTTTCGTGGCGGTATCGCTGCGCTCACCGTCGCAGGTACCGTCTCAGGCTGGGGGACGGCGCACCGCCTGTCGCAGCAGGCACTGGACGGACGCATGTCGCTCTCCCGCCTGCTCGGTGATGCGGTGTTCTATGCACGCCAGGGAACACCCGTGACCGCGAGTCAGGCAGCCAGCACACAGGCCAAATTCGACGAACTCAAGGACATCCCGGGATTCGCAGACACCTTTCTCATCGACGGTCGTCCTCCAGTGGCAGGCGCACTGTTCAGGCAACCCCGACTGGCCGACACGCTGGAGCGAATCGGCAGGGATGGCTGCGACACCCTCTACCGCGGCGCTCTGGCCAAACAGATCGCCCGCGAACTTGCCGAGATGGGTAGCCCGCTTGCCGCCGGTGATCTC
>CAYYDO010000099.1:971-7658 GCA_964470595.1 uncultured Burkholderiaceae bacterium
CGCACACCATCAGGCGCAGCTGGTGGATCCCCTCTCCACACGGGTATCGGCGGTCACACCGATCGCGGGACCGCATGCGCACCTCTTCAATATGGTGCCTCCATCCCAGGGTCTTCTCTCACTGATGATTCTGGGCATCATGGACCGGCTGAAAGGCTGGCACAAAGGGCCCGAATCGCCGGAATTCATTCATGCCCAGGTCGAGGCCACCAAGCTCGCCTTCAGGATTCGCGATGCCCACCTGACCGATCGGGCCTTCATGAGGCGCACCCCCTCCTCTTTGCTCGAATCGTCTTTCCTGGACCAGTTGGCCAGCCAGGTTTCGATGCGCAAGGCAGCGCCCTGGGGGCGCACCTTGCGACCGGGCGATACGATCTGGATGGGTGTGATCGACCGAAACGGTATTGCGGTGTCATTCATCCAGAGCATCTATCACGAGTTCGGCTCGGGCATCGTACTGCCCGAAACAGGAATCAACTGGCAGAACCGCGGCTGCAGTTTCTCGCTCGATCCGGCTCACATCAATACGCTCGAGCCCCGCAAAAAGCCATTTCACACACTCAATGCGGGACTGGCACAGTGTGCGCAGGGAACATCCATCGTGTACGGCTCGATGGGTGGTGACGGCCAGCCTCAGACGCAGGCCACCATTTTCAGTCGCGTGGCGCAGTTTGCTGATCATCCCCAGCTGGCGATTGAGCGCCCGCGTTGGCTGCTTGGCCGCACCTGGGGAACGCCATCGGACACGCTGAAACTCGAGTCCCGTTTTCCACCCGAGGTATTCAGCACCCTTCGCGAATGGGGCCACGAGGTCGAGGGGTTGCACGCCTGGGATGAGTCGGTCGGCCATGCCGGCATGATCCTTCGCCATGCCAACGGCGTACTCGAAGGCGGCTTTGACCCCCGATCCAACGGTGCAGCGATCGGTTTCTGACTGGTCGTCAGAGGATCGATGCCACCTCGTCGAATTCGAATCGTGGCTGGCGCGGATGAATGCCCTCCGCGCGGGCGACACCGATATTGAGAAGGAAATTCACCCGATACCGCCCATCGGGGAAAAACTCGGCATTCACCTTGGCCGGATCGAAGCCGGACATGGGTCCGCAATCGAGACCCATGGCCCGGATCGCGGCGATCAGATATCCGCCCTGTAGCGTGCCGTTGCGGAATGCCGTTTCAGCAGTCAGGGCAGGATCGTTGTCAAACAGTGGTTTGGCGTCGTACACCGGAAAGATGCGCGGCAGATGCTCATGAAACCGGCTGTCGAAGGCAACGATGGCAGTGACGGATGCCGACTGCACCTGCTTCACGTTGCCCGACATCAGGGCGGGAATCAGACGCGCCTTGGCCTGCGGACTGCGCAGGAAAAGCATTCGGCATGGCTGCACATTGAAAGCCGTGGGACCCCACTTCATCAGGTCGTAGATGGCGCGAATGGTGCTGTCGGAAATATCGTGCTCCTCGAAGGCATGGGCCGTGTGAGCCTTGCTGAAGATCTGATCGAGGCTGGAGGATTCAAGCGCTTTCTTCATGATGAATGTCCGGGAGATTTACGGTGATGGTCATGCCGCTGCAGGCAACCGGCCGAATGATAGGCGTTTCAGGTCGCCCCGCGACGCATTTCCCCGCGTACGAACCAGCCGAGCGCCGCTGCGATGATCAGGGTTGGAGCGAGCGATCCCGCATTGAGCCAGTTCCAGCCCTGGGTGGTCACCAGGGCGCCCGCACTGATCGAGCTGACGGCCATCACCAGAAATGTGCAGAAGTTCATCAAACCCTGCGCATGGTCGCGTTCAGCACTGGTGTACGAGGAAAGGGATAGGGTGGTACTCGCGGTAAAGAGGAAGTTCCAGCCCACGCCCAGCACCAGCAGGGCGATCAGGAAGTGATGCAGCTCAACCCCCGAGAGCGCAACGGCGATGCACACCAGGTACAGCGCAACCCCGGTTGCCATGATGGGAACCGGACCAAAGCGGCGGATCAGGTGACCGGTGAAGAAACCCGGCGCGAACATCCCGATCACATGCCACTCCAGTACCAGCGCGGCATCGGAAAACGGCAGGCTACAGGCCTTCATGGCCAGCGGCGTCGCCGCCATCAGCAGATTCATCACCCCATAACTCAAGGCAGCACTCAACGTCGCAATCAGAAACACCGGCTGTCGCAGGAGCTCAAGCGAGGTCCGGGGTGGCGCATCCTCCCGATCTCCTGCGGCTGTCTTGTCGCCTCTCTCGGGAAAGCGGATCAGCGACATCACCACGGCTGCGGCGACACCCACAAAGGCCAGGGCAAGATAGGATCCGGCAAACTGAACCGGCAGCATGTCGCGCGTGAATGAGGCCAGATTGGGGCCTCCCACCGCACCAAGCAATCCGCCCGCGAGAACCCAGGAGACCGCCTTTTCACGGTGAGCGGGATCGGCGATCTCGGCAGCAGCGAAGCGATAGAGCTGCGCATTGGCCTGATAGAAACCCGCCAGCATGGTGGCTGCGACCAGAAGCCAGAAGTTGCCAATCACAGCCGCAAGCAGACAGGTGAGTGCTGCGGCAACAGCCACGCCAATGCCGATCAGAAACGATATCTTTCGCCCGAAACGCCGCTGCGTTGTGCTGACCGGTTTTGTCGACAGGGCGCTTCCCACGACATAGCCCATTACCGGAAGGGTGGCCAGCCAGGGGACAGGCGCGAGGGCATAGCCCACGAGCCCGTTGATTGCGATGAAGGTGATGTTGTTGGTCAGGAAGAGTCCCTGACAGAGAGCCAACAGGCCCAGTTCGCGTTGCATGCGATTGTCAGTTCCCGGAGCGGATCTTGTCCCGGCTGTACTGCGTCAACTGCTGGCTGGCCTGCCAGAAGAACCCTGCGCCCACCACTGCAGACACCAGACAGGCTCCAAAGACCACCGCAACGATGGCGACCCCGTGCCAGTCACTGCGAAAAAAGGCAATACCGACACTGATCGGAACCAGAAAGAGAAACACGGTTCCCCAGAGCGCTGACAGGGCCGCACGGTCACGCAGGGAGAGTTTCATGAGACAGCAGGAAGACTCAACTGCCCTCGCGATCGAAGGGCACGAGGATCACCGGAACGGTGGTCTTGATGGTGACCTTGTGGGCAACCGAACCGAGCAGGATTTCATCCAGAGCACTATGGCCCCGTGACCCCATCACGATGACATCGGCCTGAATCTGCCTGGCAACCTCCAGAATGACCTTGGCCGGATCACCCTCCAGACCGCGGACGCTCTCGAGATAACGATGCAGTTCATACTCCGGGTGCGCCTGTTCGAACACGGCGATGCGTCGTTTGAGGAGTTCCTCGGCGGCGTTGTCCCCCGATGGAATGTCGCCATCATCCGAGCCGTGCTCATGATGGGAGAGCATGAACCCCGGGCGGGTCACCGTGATGGCGTGCAGTCGCGCATCGAACTTCTGCGCCATACCGGCGGCGTGGCGGAACACCATTCGCGCCCTTGGCGAGAGGTCGGACGCGTAGAGCATGGTCTTGATGGCGTAAAGCATAATGACCCCCTGTGTGCAATCAAGGATACCGCAGAACCCGCCATGCGCCGCCACCTGACTTCCGCTCTCGCCTTTTTCGTCCTGCTGCAGACAGGCGTGTCATCCCCGGTTCATGCCGCGGCTGAACCCGGCCAGCCCGCCCCCGACTTCCGCCTGACCGATCTCTCCGGCCAGCAGGTATCGCTCGCCGGGCTTCGCGGCAAGTGGGTTGTCCTTGAATGGACCAACCCCGAATGCCCCTTTGTGCAAAAGCACTACAACAGCGGCAATATGCAGTCGACCCAGCAGCAGGCGGCAGCAGCCAGGGTCGTGTGGGTGCAGATCAACTCCACCACACCAACGCATGCCGATTACCGCGCGCCGGAACAGATGAAAGCCTGGAATGCGAGCATGAAGTCCCTGCACGCCCACGCCGCACTGGATCCGGATGGACGGGTCGGCAAAGCCTATGGCGCCCGCACGACTCCCCAGATGGTGCTGATCCAGCCCGACGGAAAGGTGGCTTACCACGGCGCCATTGACAGCATCCGATCGGCCAACGCGGCAGATATCCCGAAGGCCACCAACTATGTGAAGCAGGCCATGGCGGAGGCTCTTGCAGGCAAGCCTGTCACCGTGGCCAGCTCGACCCCCTATGGGTGTTCGGTCAAATATTGAATCGGGAAATCAATCCCGGCTGACCTGCCTGCCGGAGGGATCGATCCGGCTCACACCACCCGCCCGGATCTGGCCAGACCGAAGACGGCGCCCAGGGCAAGACACAGGGTTGCAAGCAGAAGCAGCGGGGCGGTGATTTCCGTCTGACGCTGCTGACGAAACGCAATGTTTCGGCCCATCGTTTCATACACGCGGTGCAATCCCTCTGCATCGGCGGCAGAGAAATACTCTGCGGCTGTCTCGGCGGCCACCCATTTGAGCCCCTCCTCCTCGAGTCGTACCCGCATCGACATTCCCTGCGATTTCAGCAGGGCGCCGGCAACGGTGCCAATACCGACGGTATAGACCCGAACACCATAACCGGCCGCAAGCCGCGCCATCGCCCGGGGCTCCGGTGCCATATTGCCGGCACCATCCGAGATCAGAATGATCGCCACGCTGTCACGTGTTCCCGGTGCCTGGACCGGCTGAGGAAAATCCTTCGTCTCTCCATTGAGAATGGCCTGCAGCGGCACACTGCCCGCAGGCAACAGTGCATTCAGTGCCACCGCAATTCCAGCCCCGATCGCCGAACCGCGCTGAAGCGCAACCCCGTCCAGGGCCGTGTGCAGTGCCTCGCGATCGGTCGTGGGCATCTGCGCCACCACCGCCGTGGCCGCAACCGTGACCAGCCCGACCCGCATCGATGACGGCTGCTGCTCGACGAATGAGCGTATGGCCGACTTGGCCGCATCGATACGACTTGGCGCGATGTCGTCGGCGCGCATGCTGCCGGATGTGTCCAGCACGAGCATCACCGCATCGACACGCTGGGGCATCATCAGCACGGCCTGCGGACGGCCCAGCGCAAGGAGCATGATGGCGATGCCGGTCAGCAGCAGTGCGGCTGGTACAACCGGCCCGCGACGTCGCGGTGCCGCGGATGCGAGCCAATGGAAAGCCGCACGATCCGGTGCCGGGGCTCGCCGCCGCCGCAGCACCACCGCCACGGCCAGCGGCATCAGACACAGAAGCCAGAGCATCTGTGGCCAGATCCATCCGATCTCGGCAAGTTTCATCGGCACCCACTCATGCGGAGTGTTCCGGTGCCGATGCGCGTACGGCCAGCGAACGACTCGCTGCAGGCAGATGACGACGCCTCTTTCGCCACGCGAGATAGTTCATCAGACGATGAAGCAGTGACTCGTCCGTGCCGAGCTCGAGAAGATCGGCACCCGCGACAGCACAGGTTTGCATCAGAGCCTCACGTCGCTGCGCCATGATGTCTGCATAGCGGGATCGAATCACCGGGTCGGATGTGTCGACGAGGCATTGCTCTCCCGATTCCGAATCCTCGATGGTGATCAGCCCCATGTCGGGCAGCTGCGCTTGCACCGGGTCATGGATACGAACACAGACCACCTCGTGACGCTGCGCGAGCCTGCGCAGCGAATTCTCCCAACCCGGTGCGGCGTGAAAATCAGATACCAGCACCACCAGACTGCGGCGGCCAATCACAGCGCAGGCCCGGTCCAGCAAGGGAGCGAGAGGCGTTCCGCCCGACATCGCATCGTTCTGCGATCTTGCCGACTGCTTTTGGTCCGACGCACGGGTGCGCATTGCCTGCGCATCAAACATGTCGAGAAGCCTGACCACCTGCGATCGGGCCCCGCCCGGTGGAAGCATACGGATGGGCACCTCGCCGCGGCCATCATCGAACATCGCGCCGACGCGATCACCGTGACGCACCAGAAGCCCGGCAAGGGCACCAATGACCTGTCGGACAGCAAGGAGCCGGGCCGAGGCAGGCGACCCCGGCGAGGCCAGAGCAAGGGATGCGGACACATCCACCAGAAACCAGGCTGTGAGCTCGCGTTCCTCATGAAATGTGCGCACATGAAGCATGCCGGTGCGGGCGCTCACATTCCAGTCGAGATGGCGCACATCGTCACCGGGCTGGTATTCGCGTATGTCCGACATGCGAATGCCGACACCGTGAAAGAGCGTCTCGTGATCGCCCTGAAACACCCCGTGAAGCCGCCGGATGACCGTCCAGGCCAGGGCCTGCATCAGCGCCTCGGAAGACACCACAGTTGCGCCAGCAGCGGTGGCCCCCGACCCTGTGGCCGCGGGGGGATCTGCCGGGGATCGGTCAGACCTGAGTCGACGCAGGAACCTGAACATGGCCATCAAACGGACGATCGGGCGCAGGAACAGCCGCAAGTACGCGGCCGACGACATCGTCAGCGGTGATCCCCTCGGAGAGGGCGTCGTAAGAGAGCACCATCCGGTGTCGCAGCACATCTGCCGCGATATCGGTCATATCCTGCGGAAGGGCATAGGAGCGGCCGCGCAGAAATGCGAGGGCACGGGCACCCTCGACCAGGCCAATGGTCGCTCTCGGGCTTGCACCAAAGCGCAGCAGTCGGGCCACATCGGGGATACCGAAACGATCCGGCTCCCGCGTCGCGCACACCAGATGCACCGCGTGCTGAATCAGTCGGGCATCGACATGGCCCTGTCGACAAT
>CAYYDO010000100.1:0-7591 GCA_964470595.1 uncultured Burkholderiaceae bacterium
GATTTCGTCCACTGCTGCAGACTGACCCTCTTCGACTGCGGTTTTGCGAAAACCCGGATACCTCTCGCTGTACTCATAGGTCTCACCCTCGATGGCGATCTGCAGCGCCCGTGCGGGTGTGGTTTCCGCCGCCGGGTAGAGCAGATCGAGGTGACCGAATGCGTGCATGATTTCCTGATCCGCTGTCTGCTCGAATATCTTCGCCGTGTCCTCGTCGCCAGCGGCTCGCGCCAGTTTGGCGAAGTAGCGGTATTTGATGTGGGCCATCGATTCGCCTGCAAATGCAGATTCGAGGTTTTGCCAGGTCTTGATTTCTGGACGTGCCATGGTGTTTCTCCTTGTGGTTAGCTGTGGTTGATGAATTGGCGATGAATGAGATTCTGTCGACACGCAGATAATTGATCCAACGGATAATTTTGATTAAATCAATCGAAAAATTAGATAATCAGGTGTAACCCGAAACCAAACCAAAGGCTTGTCATGGTTGCGCTTCCCTCTCTTCGGCAACTGCGTTATCTGCTCGCGCTTGCCCAGCAACTGAATTTCACTCGTGCTGCCGAGGCCAGTTTCGTCAGCCAATCCACCCTGAGCACCGGGCTGCGCGAACTCGAGTCAACCCTGGGTGTGCAGCTGGTCGAGCGCGACAGGCAGTCCGTTGCCCTCACGCCCATCGGCGAACAGGTGGTGGCCCGCGCCCGTCAGGTGCTTGCCGCTGCCGAAGACCTCAGCGAATTTGCTGCCGATGCGTCGCGCCCCATGCAGGGTCGTTTGCGCATGGGGATCATTCCCACCATCGCCCCCTTTGTGTTGCCATCGGTCATGCCCGCCTTGCGCGAGAGCTTTCCGAATCTGCAACTTGCACTGCGTGAGGATCTGACAGCGCAGCTGCTGGAACGACTGCGTCAGCGTCAACTCGATATCGCATTGATCGCGCTGCCCTACGACACAGCCGAGCTGCGGGTGCTCCCGCTCTACAGGGACCGATTCCGGCTGGTGGGGCGCACCGGCGATGCCGTCATGCGGGGCGGTGCTGTGCGGCTGGGGGCGGCCGCATGGACCGAGCGGCTCCTGTTGCTGGAAGAGGGGCATTGCCTGCGCGAGCACACGCTTGCAGCATGTCGTGCTGCCGAGGTGGCCAGTGTCGATGGCATCGAGGCCACCAGCCTGCTCACACTGGTGCAGATGGTGGCTTCCGGCATGGGTGTGGCGCTTCTACCCGAGATGGCCATTCGCAGCGGCCTGCTGAATCAGCTTCCGCTGACCTCGCGCCCGCTGGCTGCGCCGGTGCCCGAGCGAACGGTTGCGCTGGTAACGCGTGCGACGTCGGCGCACATGAGGGAATTCGAGGCTATCGCTGCGGTGGTGAAGCGCCAGGGCTCGGGCCGTGGCACTGGCACTAGCACTAGCACTGGCACTGGCACTGGCACTGGCACTGGCGCAACCGGTGAAAAGGCGCGGCGCGTAACCGGCGATTGAATCATGGTGGAGACGAGGAGGATCGAACTCCCGACCTTCGCATTGCGAACGCGACGCTCTCCCAGCTGAGCTACGTCCCCTTTGAAACGGCAAATCGAATGGTGGCCGAAACCCTCGGACCGAACAAACTGTTACCGATGCTACTTCTTCTTGGCAGCCAGTTGGCGCTCGCGCTTCTCGATTTCGCTTCGGATGGCCGCCACACCCTTGGCATCCGGGATGGGCCAGTTGGCGCCAGCCTGATTGGCGATATGCACCACTGCAGCGGCAAAATCCTCGACACTCAGATCCGGCTTTCCACCTTTGGCGGGCATGCCGCGAATTCCCACATAGGCGTGCGCGGTGAGTACCGCCTGACCCTCGCGTATCAGCGGCCCCCAGGCTTTGCGGTCGCCCGTACGGGGCGCCCCCGCGACGCCCGCGCCATGGCATGACATGCAGACACTGCGGTAGGTGGCCTCACCATTGGCGTGCGCGGCTTGCGGCGCGAGCACAACAAAACCGAGGGCGGAAGTGAGACAGAAAACGAATGTTCGGATCATGGTCAGCACGCTGTCAGAAAGTGCCGCGCACGGAATGCGCTGTCAGAAGCCAGTGTAGACCAATCCGGCTTGCTTCAGATGAATCCGCACTGCTTCGCTTTGTGAATCGCCTGTGTCTTCGAGTGTGCATCGAGCTTTCTGTACACCCCACGGATATGACTCTGCACGGTGGACATGCTCACACCCATGTCGTCCGCGATCTGTGTGTAGGATCTGCCCCTCGTGAGCAGATGCAGAAGTTCGAACTCGCGAGGTGACAGCGGCCTTTCATAGCCTTGTGCCTCCATCTCGCTCATGGGCTGGCGGATCAGCATCGATTCCGGGCCGGATCGCCCCCCGGCGTTTGCCGGCAGACGATTTGTCTCATTCAGGAACAGTTCCGGTCGCAGCATCATGGCGATCACCCGGTAGACCGATTCATCCAGGCCGTCCAGGGTCATCTGACCCCTGGTGGCATGGTGATGATCGATGCGCTCACACAGATGCCGCAGGATCTGACCGAAGTGGATTTTCCCTGCCCGCAAGGGGATCGTGCGGGGCAGTGCGAGATCAAACTCGGGCGCATCGTCAAGGTCATGCCCCAGCATGCTTGCGGCAGTGGCGTGCAGGCGAGAGGGGTCGATTTCAATCATCAGAATCGATCGCAGGCCATCCTCGCCGCCCCGCCCGCAGGCGGGCAGGAGCACGGCCGATTCATCCTGTTGCCAACGCAGACGTTTCTCACCTTGAATAATGGACTGGTGACTGCCGTAGAAGGGCACCAGCAGGCATGGAGTCTCGGCCTTTTTCACCTCGACGCGGATCGGTGTCGAGGCGGATGCGAAAAGACTCAGGCCGTTGACATTGATCTGTGCATAGCGGTGGCGAAACGCGTGACCCTGAGCCGGACTGTAATCAAGGATGGAATGAAACTCCTGAGACAGTCGATCGCTCATGTCATTTGCGCTGTTGTCTTCCGCGGCAAATGAGTCGCCAAAGACGAGACGGGGCAAAGCAGTTTGCGAACGTAATGATATGTTGAGCATGGCAGACCGGCGAGCAACGCATGATTGTTTCAAACGCATGATTGTGCCGTCTGGAGTTGTCCGATGTGAACCCATGACCCTAGTGAAACCCCTGAAAGTCAAGGAAATGGTTCGCGGTGACAGGTCCGGATGCGTACTTCCGACAGGGGCAGGGCATCCCGACGCGATGAGGTTTCGGTTTTTTCTGACGGATTATCATCATCAGCATCGTTGCTTTCCGGAGACAGACTCATGATGACATCGCGCCTGCCCTGCACCATCCAGGCTTTATGTGTGACCGTTCTTCTCGGCCTCGCGCTCTCGGTGATATCGCTCCCGGTTCGATCTCAGTCCCTGTCCATCGAGCAGGTGCGCACCGATCCCGATCCCTATGAGCCCTATCGCATCTCCCAGGCGATCAAGGCGGGGCCGTTCGTGTTCGTGTCGGGACAGGTTGGCATGGATCTTCAGGGCCGTCTGGTGGGCGGTGACGACGTCGAGGCACAGGGCGACCAGGCATTCCGAATGCTGCGACAGGTGCTCGAGAAAGCCGGTTCCGGCATGGATCGCATCGTCAAGGTGAACATCTACCTCACGGATATGAAGCACTTCCCGGTGGTCATGCGTTTGCGGGAACGGCATCTTGTCCGGCCCTATCCGGCGGACACCATCGTGCAGGTGAGCGCATTGGCGCTTCCCGAACTCAAGATCGAGGTCGATGCCATCGCGGCGTTGAAGTAATGAACCGCGGTTTTTTCAGCAGGATCTTCCCGACGGAGGCATTGCATGAGAGGTGAACTTCACGCAAGGTGTGTGATCGGGTTCGCAGCGCTGGCATGGGCATTGTCCTTTCCGGCGAACGTGTTTGCGCAGGATGACAGCGCGGTGCGCAGTCTGCTCAAGACGAGCAATTGCCTGAAATGCCATGCGGAGAATCGTGCCCGGGAAGGCCCCTCCTTTCAGAAGATCGCCGAAAAGTACCGAGGAAAATCCGATGCGGAGGCACGTCTCACCCGATATGTCAGCACCGTGGTCAGGATCAGGGACCGCGATGGCATCGAGGACGATCACGATCCGTTGAAAACGAATGACCCTGCCGAGATCCGTGCGGTGGTCCGCTGGATTCTCTCCCGACAATAAGTGCTGGATGAATCACACGAGGCAGATATGCGCATCATCGGACTGATTGCTCTCCAGGACCAGTCGGCCTTTGCGCGTTACCGAGCGGCCGTATCGGCAACGGTCGAGGGCTATGGTGGCAGGGTCATCGGTCGATCCGTCCCGGTGCACACCTTCTGGGATGAACTTTCCTGCGGGCCGCTCGATGCGATGGTCGAGCTCGACTTTCCCGATCTCGATACGGCCCGGCGCTGGGCCGAGAGCGCCGAATACGCAGCCATCCTCGGGGATCGCAAACAGGCCATGCGACTGCTGCTCTTCGCGGTGGAGCCGGTCTGAATCAGTGAATGTGACCGCTGCTACCGTGTGCCCGTCAGCCCTGTGAATCAGTGACTCGCGGCGGCAGTCCATTGGGGTTTCTGGAAGGCATAGCCGAGCAGCAGAAACCTGTGTGAGAACGACGATACCTGCCACCATGCGGGCGCTGCCTTGACGGACCATTCCACCAGCACCGCCAGAGCCGGTTTTCGGCTCCAGAGTCCTGGTGCCAGCGCATTGCGATAGCCCTGTGAGTTCGTCAGGGGGTTGCTGGGTAAAAGAGACAGTCCGATGAGAGCGGCCAGTGCCGCGCTGGAAACGAAGGGACGCAGACCCCGGCGCAACTTGTCGGCCAGCGAACCCAGGAGCAAGGCCAGATTGAACAGGGCAAAGAAAATCGACAGCCCGATCGCAATCGGTGGAACGATCAGATTTCGATACGCATTCTCCTGGATGTGCGCGGGTATGAGCGTCGGCTCCTGTGCAAACCCCGTCACACCAAGCCAGTGTTGGAGCTGATCGTCACGGTTCTCGATGTGGAGGGCGGCAGCGGGAAACAGTGCCATCACGGTTTTGCGCTCGAATGCGTCGGCATGATCCAGAAGGACTGCATCTCCCCGCAGCGTTTTCAGTTCGCCCTCCCCGGCAGGTCGAGCCAGCGCCGAGAGCGCGACCGCCGCTATCTTGTCTTCCGGAAGCGCGGCCGCAACCAGTGCATTGGTCAATTCCCTCTGCACATGCCACATCACCGTGATACCGACTGCGAGGCAGACAATCAGCCCCGCAAGGCGGTGAATCGGTCTGTTCAGTATCAGACGGAAAAGAATCAGGCCCAGGCCGACACCGGAGATCACTCGTCCCCAGAACTCGAGACCGGAAAGCACATCATCCTGCACCGTGCCTGCGGACAGGTCGATCAACTGGTAGTTGAAGCCCAGTTCGACGATCAGGTAGATCGTCGGGATCAGAATACTGAAGACCCAGCCGCGGTGGGTTCGACCGCGGCTCGTCATTGAGATGATGGAGGGCTCAGCGGCACGGCTTCGAGCGGTGTCCGGTCGCGGATGCGATGGGTCGACTCGACATTCACCACCCAGACCAGGCCGTCACCAACCGTACCCGTACTGCAGGTCTGAAAGATCACATCCTGAATGGCATCAACCATCTCGTGGCTGCACAGCACGCACACCAGCATCTTGGGGGAGAACTCCGTGAGTTCTTCCTTGACGGAGCGCTTGCTCACCGCCGCCGGGGCGGTGAACCCCTCTGTTGCCCACACGGTCACACCCGGGAAATTGGGAATCCCGCGAAGGGCTTCGCGCAGTCTGGGCAGCCGACTGGGCCGGATGATGGCGCGGATTTCCTTCATGCTCATGACACAGGTCTCCTTTCCAGGGGCTGATGGCCGGTTGATGGCAGGCTGTTGTTGGTCGTGATTATCTGATGGTCTCAGGGGCTCAGGCCTCGGTCACCCGGTCGTCGAACCAGCGATAGAGCGTGGGCAGCACCACCAGTGTCAGAAGAGTGGACGACAGCAGCCCTCCAATCACCACGATCGCCAGGGGGCGTTGTACCTCCGAGCCCGGCCCGGTGGCAAAGAGGAAGGGCACCAGACCAAGCAGGGCAACGGTTGCCGTCATCATCACAGGCCGGAACCGCTGCACGCAGCCCTCCCGCACGGCTTCAGCGACAGCCACGCCATCTTCACGCATCTTGCGGATGCAACTCACCAGCACCACGCCATTGAGTACCGCAATACCCCACAGGGCAATGAAACCAACCGAAGCCGGCACACTCAGGTACTCCCCGGTGATGAACAGCCCGATCACGCCGCCGATCGAGGCAAACGGCAGCACCATGATGATCAGTCCGGCAAGTTTCACAGAGTTGAAGAGCATGAAGAGCAGAAAGAAAATGGCGGCAATCGTGAGGGGAACAATGATCGACAGTGTCCCCATGGCACGTTCCATGTTTTCGAACTGCCCACCGTAGACGAAAGTGTAGCCCTCGGGGAGTTTCACCTCTTGTGCCAGGCGCTGCTGTACCTCCTCCACGAAGCCGGCAAGATCCCGATCCTGGACATTTGCCCCGACCACCACACGTCGTTTGCCCTTTTCGCGGCTGATCTGTGCCGGACCATCGACCAACTCGATCTGGGCGAGGCTGCTGAGCGGCACATGCGCGCCGTCAGGGGTGCGCAGCAGCAGGCGTCCGATGGCCTCCACGCTGTCACGCGTCTGGGCTGGGAAGCGCACCACCACACTGTACCGACGCTCGCCCTCATAGAGCGTCGTGACATCCCTGCCACCGATGGCTGTCTCGATCAGTGCTTGTACATCGGCAACGTTGACGCCCTGTCGAGCGATTGCCTTTCGATCGATCTGGATCGTGAGCGCCTGTTGTCCGGAGAGGCGCTCGATGCGAATATCCCGACTGCCCGTCACCCCGCGCAGCACCCGGGCCACCTGCTCCGAGATGTCGCGCAACTGCGCGAGATCGTCGCCAAAGATCTTGATGGCGAGTTGCGAGCGCACACCTGTGACCATCTCGTCGACCCGCTCGGAAATGGGCTGCGAGAGTACGATCTGAACACCGGGGAATACGGAGAGGCGCTGACGGATATCCTCGTCGATCTCCTCCTGGGTGCGACCGGAGTCCGGATCGAGCAGCACAATCGGATCGGATTCATTGGGCCCAGCCGGGTCTGCGGGGGATTCCCCCCGGCCGAGTTTCGACACCACCATGCGCACACCCGGTACTTCCGAGATGGTGCGCATGGCTTCCATTTCCATCTTGACCGACTCATCGAGCGAGATACTGGGTACCCGATTGATCTGCGGTGTCAGTGCGCCCTCTTTCATGGTCGGCATGAAGGACTTGCCCAGGAAGGGAAACAGTGCGAGAGACCCGAGCAGAAGGCCAATAGCCACCATGATGGTGACGCGTCCGCGACTCATTGCGCGGTCGAGCAGCTTCAGATAGTGACCCTTCAGGAAGGCAATGACCCGGGTGTCGTGATCCGCTCCGCCTTTCAGAAAGTAGGAGCACAGAACCGGCGACAGCACCAGCGATACGATCAGGGACACGGCCAGGGCGATCAGGAGGGCACGCGTCGAGGCGAACCGCGGCAGC
>CAYYDO010000101.1:0-4298 GCA_964470595.1 uncultured Burkholderiaceae bacterium
GCCGACACCTGAGGCGGTGCCAGCTTCTTGTCTCGCACCCGTACCCAGGCATCGCCGTTGTCGGCGCGGCTGATTTCGAAGGGCATCAGGTTGATGTCCTTCTGCACCTCCTTCTCGTCGAACTTGCGACCGATCAGCCGCTTCACGGCGTAGAGGGTGTTCTTTGGGTTGGTCACGGCCTGCCGCTTGGCGGGAGCCCCCACGAGAATCTCGCCGTCTTCCATGTAGGCGATGATCGAGGGCGTTGTCCGTGCACCTTCCGAGTTTTCAATGACCTTGGGACTTCCACCCTCGAGAATCGCGACGCACGAGTTGGTGGTGCCAAGATCGATACCAATGATTTTTGCCATTTGAGTTGTCCTTCAGGAAGAGGGCTGTAATGAGGGAAAAGTGGGGGGTTGACTGGCTGATTTCAAGTGCGATCTGCTGATGACCCGGGGGCACCGGGACAGGCAGCGACGTGGCCGCTCACTGGGCCACCACCACGATGGCGGGACGCAGCACCCGTTCAGCCACCATGTAGCCTTTCTGCATCACCTGAACCACATGACCGGAAGGCACCGGCGGTTGCTGATCAGCTCCCGGCACCATGGAGACGGCCTGATGCAATCGCGGATCGAACTTTTCGCCCTGCGGGTGGATCGCCGTCAGACGGCCCTTCTGAAAAGCCTGCTGCATCTGGCGAAGGGTCAGTTCGACCCCGGACCTGAGGCCCTCGGATGTCTGGTTCTCGAGACTGAGTGCCATCTCCAGGCTGTCCGCCACGGGCAACAAGGCCTCGGCAAAGGACTCGATGGCAAACTTGCCCGCATTCTGCACTTCCTGAGCGCTGCGCTTGCGCAGGTTCTCCATGTCGGCCCGGGCACGCAGATACTCTGCCTCCCAGGCCTGAACACGGGCGAGGGCTTCCGCAAGCTGCTGCTCGAGGCTGGGAGCGGCAGTCTCCGAGGGCGCGGTTTCGCCTGAACCAGCGGCTTCAGCCGTCGCAGCCGCAGCAGGCGTGTCGGTAACCCCGGAGGCGGTCTCCTGGCCAGATTGAGTGCCGGAATCTCCGGGGGCGGGTTGAGAGGAAGCGTTGGTCATGATCGGCCGTCGGGGCGGTAAGGGTTGAAATTCAGCATCGTTGCTAGATGGGGATGCCGGATATCATTTTCAAGCCCCCCCACGTGTGACCGTGTGCCGCCCGGGCGATGGGGCAACCGGGAGGTGTTTTACCGTGATCAGGCGGGCATCAATTCGGGGCGCCGAGCGCGAGGGCTTTCGCCCGCTGAAGTTCCAGCTCGCCAGGAACCTCCTGGGATGCCTGCACCGGCCAGCCGGCAAGGTGGCTCGCAATGAGATCACACAGTGCACGGATGCCTTCGGGATCGTCGTTCAGGCACGGGATGTAGCGATACTGCTCGCCGCCGGCCTCGAGAAACTCCTGGCGACCCTCCATGGCGATCTCCTCGAGCGTTTCCAGACAATCCGCAGGGAAACCGGGGCAGACGACATCGAGCGAACGGATGCCGCGGGCCGGCAGCCCATGAATGACTTCGGATGTGTAGGGCTTGAGCCACTCCGCTTTGCCGAATCGCGACTGGAAGGACACCTGCCACTGATCTGGTGCAAGCCCCAGGCGCTCGGCAATCATCCGGCCCGTCTTCAGACATTCGCAATGATAGGGATCACCCTTGAGCAGAGATCGCTTTGGCACACCATGAAAACTGAACAGGAGCATCTGACCCCGCCCATGCTGCTCCCAGTAGCGCTGAATATGGGAGGCAATCGCCTGCACATAGGGCGGGAAGTCGTGAAAACTGCGAATCAGCCGCAAATCGGGCTGATTGCGCATCAGGGCGAATTCGCGAAACAGCACATCGAAGGCAGTCGCCGTGGTGCTGGCGGAATACTGCGGGTACATCGGGAGCACGAGCAGCCGACGAAGCCCCTGCGCACGCAGCGATTCGAGCGTGGCCGGAATGCCGGGGTTGCCGTAGCGCATCGCGTAGTCGACGATCACATCCATACCGCGGCCACGCAATTCCTGCGCCACCAGGGCGGTCTGGCGTGCCGTGTGGACGCGCAGGGGAGAGCCTTCGTCCATCCAGATGCTCGCGTATTTCACGGCCGACTTCTGCGGTCTGACATTGAGGATGATGCCGTTGAGGATCGGCCACCACACCAGTCTGGGGATCTCGACCACCCGGGGATCAGAGAGGAACTCCTTGAGGTAGGTACGCAAGGCCTGTGCGGTGGGCGCATCGGGTGTGCCGAGATTGACCAGCAGCACTGCTGTGCGCAACCGGCTGCCGTGAGCGTATTCCGGCTCTGCTCTGGGGGGTGCGGGCATGGCGCCGATCCTCAGGAGCCCTGCGGCTGACCGGGGCTGCTGAGCGCGGTCGACAGGAGCTTCGCCGTGATGTCGACGATCGGAATCACACGTTCATAGGCCATGCGTGTTGGTCCGATCACGCCGAGGGTCCCGACGACCCGACCATCGATTTCGTAGGGCGCGGCTACGACCGATAGCTCCTCGATGGGGACCAGTGACGACTCGCCGCCGATGAAGATCTGAACCCCCTGACCCTGGGTCGAGGCATCGAGCAGACGCGCGAGAGACGCCTTCTGCTCGAAGAGATCAAACAACCTGCGCAGGCGGGTCATGTTCTCGGAGAGGTCGGCCACATCGAGCAGGCGCCTTTCGCCGGACACCAGGACCGCATCCTCGGCGCTCTGGAACACATCCTCTCCGGTCTCTACCGCAAGACGCATCAGCGAGGAGATGTCCTCCCGCAGCTGCGCCAGCTCGCCCCGCAGATGGCCGCGTACCTCCTCGAAATCCATGCCGGCGAAGTGAGCGTTGATGTAATTGCCGGCCTCGACGAGTTCAGCCGGCGTGTAGTCGCGCGCAGTCTGCAGAATGCGGTTGTGGACATCGCCCTCGGGGCTGACAACGATCAGCAGCACCCGTCGCTCGCCGAGTCTCAGGAACTCGATATGCCGGAATACGCCCGTGCGTCGCGGGGTCACCACCACACCAGCAAATCGGGAGAGGCTGGACAGCAGCTGGGCGGCGTGATTCATGATCCGGTGAGGAGCATCCGCATGCAACTGGCCTTCCAGAAGAGCGGCCTGGGTCGGTGCAATCGGCTGGACCGTCAGCAGACTGTCCACGAACAGGCGATAGCCCTTGGGCGTGGGCACCCTGCCAGCGGATGTGTGGGGACTCGCCACCAGACCCATTTCCTCGAGATCCGCCATGACATTGCGGATGGTGGCCGGAGAGAGGTCAAGGCCGGAAAACTTGGACAAGGCACGGGAACCGACAGGCTGGCCGTCGGCAATGTAGTGCTCGATCAGGGTTTTCAGGAGGTTTCGGGCGCGGTCATCCAGCATAGGCCGCATTATTCCCCATAGGCGCCCTGTGGTGTAATCGGGCCATGCGCCCCGGTCAGTCAACCTTCAGAAGCATCGGGCTTTTTGGCCGCCCCCAGACCGATGGTCTCGCCGAGCCCCTGCGCCGCATTCTCGGCTGCCTGCACCCTTCGGGTGCCGATCTCTGGATCGAAATGGAAACAGCGAAAAGCGCGGGGCTGGACAGTGGGGGAGGCGGTTACCGGCTGGGCACGCTCACCGAGATCGGCGGCGAAATCGACCTTGCGGTCATTCTTGGAGGTGATGGAACCCTGCTTGGCATCGCACGGCAGCTCGCGCCGTTCGGCACCGCGATCATCGGGATCAATCAGGGTCGACTCGGTTTCATGACCGATCTCGACATTTCCCAGGCCGAAACCGAACTGCCGGCTGTTCTGCGGGGAGAGTATGTCGAAGAGGACCGGAGCATGCTTCAGGTGTCGGTGATGCGGCGCGCCTCGGGATCCGGTACCCGTCACGCCGTTTTCGATGCGCCCGCGCTCAACGACGCCGTGATCAGCCGCGGCGCAGTGAGCCGAATGGTCGAACTCGAGATCTTCGTGGATCATCACTACCTGCAGACGCTGCGCGCCGGTGGTCTGATCATTTCCACGCCGACGGGCTCCACGGCCTACGCACTCTCGGCCCTCGGATCGATCCTTCATCCGGGACTGGCGGGAATCACTCTGGTCCCTGTGGCACCCCAGGCGCTCTCCAGCAGACCGATCGTGCTGCCAGAGACCGTTGAAGTGCAGGTCGTCGTCAACGACGGCGCCGGCACCAGTCTCCATTGCGATATGCAAGCGCTGACATCCCTGCAGGATGGTGACAAGATCGTGATCCGGCATGGTGAGCACAAGGCCCGACTGCTCCATCCCAGAACCTATGACTATTTCGTGATG
>CAYYDO010000101.1:4308-7579 GCA_964470595.1 uncultured Burkholderiaceae bacterium
TCCGGCGCAAGCTGCACTGGAGCACCAACCCGGTCTTCGCCGGACGACCCGATCCGCTGCCGCCGACCGAGTCGCACTGAGACCACAGCGTCGACGCCGTTTCACCGTCAAGCCGCTCCGCGCACACTCCCCATGCTCGCTTCGATCGCCCTTCGACAGTTCATCATCGTCGATCAACTCGAACTGGATCTTCAGTCGGGATTCACGGTGCTCACCGGCGAAACCGGCGCCGGAAAGTCCCTCCTGGTCGATGCACTGGATCTTCTCCTGGGCGGAAGAGCCGAGGCACGCGTGGTCCGGGAGGGGGCGCAGCGTGCCGAACTGAGCGCCACATTCCATCTCTCCGACTGCCCGCAGGCCCGCCAGTGGCTGCGGGAGTCCGATCTCGACGATGGCAGTGCGGACCCGGACGCGGAATCCTCGCTGGTGCTGAGAAGGGTGGTCGACACGAACGGAAAATCGCGCGCCTGGATCAATGGACATTCCGTAACGCTGGGCCAACTCAAGGACATCGGCGAACGCCTCGTCGATATTCATGGCCAGCATGCCCATCAGGCACTGCTACGTACGCATGCCCAGCGCGAGATGCTCGATACACAGGCCGGGCTCGAGCAGGCAGTGACGTCACTCGGCGAGATCTGGCGCCGCCGTGCCAGGCTCATGGAAGCGATCTCCGAGGCCGAGGTGCATGCGGAACAGCTCTCGGCGCGACGGGAACAACTCTCGTGGATCGTCGACGAAATTGACGCGCTGCGCCTTGCGGAGGGTGAATGGCAGACGCTGATCGAGGAGCAGCGCAGACTGACGCACGCAGCGGACCTCATTCAGGCTGCTGAGGCCGCGCTCGGCGCGATCGCCGAGGACGACCCCTCTCTGCACAGCCAACTTGCCCGGCTCTCGCACAAGCTCTCCAGTCTGATTGCCAAGGATGCCTCGATCGCGGATGCAGCGCAGGCAGTCGAGTCCGCAGTGATTCAACTGCAGGAATCAGCGGACGCGCTGAGACGCTACCTGGAGCGGACAGAACTCGATCCGCAGCGACTGGGCGACGTCGAAGCCCGTGTCGATGCCATCTTCCAGGTGGCCAGGAAACTCCGGATGAAGCCCGAGGACTTGCCCGAGTTTCTTCTCGAGACCCGACACCAGCTGCAGGCAGCCCGGCAGGCGGCAGACACGGCCGAACTGCGCCGCGAGAGCGAGCAACTGGCCGCGCAGTATTCCGCCGCCGCCAGGGAGATTTCGGCGAATCGTGCCCGGGCATGCGCGGGTCTGACCGCATCGGTCAACGACTGGCTTGCGCAGCTCGGCATGGGTTCGATGCGATTTGAAGCAGTCTGCGAACCACGATCCGAACCGGCCGCATACGGCTGCGAGGACGTGATCTTTCTGCTGCGCAATCATCCGCAGGCTGCCGCCTACCCGATTCACAAGGTGGCCTCGGGAGGGGAACTGGCCCGAATCAGTCTGGCCATCGCAGCGGCCGCAACGCGCGCAAGCCGCATCCCCACACTGGTATTCGATGAAGTCGATTCCGGAATCGGGGGCAATGTGGCCCATACCGTCGGCAGAATGCTGCATGACCTCGGCAGCGATCGGCAGGTGCTCTGTGTCACCCACCTGCCTCAGGTCGCTGCACGCGGGCACCACCACCTGCGGGTCGAAAAGCAGACGGCCCAGGGGACTGCTCCCGTCAGCCGACTCGAGGAACTCGATGCAGAACAGCGGATCGACGAGATCGCCCGGATGCTGGGCAGTTCTGGCGCCGAGAAAACATCGCGAGAACACGCGCGATCCCTGCTCAGTCTGGGCTGATCTTCATCGGCTGACACCGCGCTGCGTACGGGCTGGCGAACGGTCAGCGACCCTTCGGGAAGCGCACCAGTGCCGGCTGAGCCTCGCCAACCTCGGGCGGTACACGATGCACGCAGTCCTTGCGCACACAGTGGCCGTAAAGCGACAGCGCGTGCTCGGCAAGCCGGAACCCCCGTTCGTCGGCGACCTGCCGCTGACGATCCTCGATCGCAGGATCGAAAAACTCCTCGACGCGACCACAATCGAGGCAGACGAGATGATCGTGGTGGGATCCCTCATTGAGTTCGAAAACCGCCTTGCCGGACTCGAAATGGCTCCGCGCCAGAATCCCCGCCTGTTCAAACTGGGTCAGCACCCGGTAAACCGTTGCGAGCCCGATATCGAGGTTTTCGGCAAGAAGCGCACGGTAGACATCCTCGGCGGTCAGATGGCGGCTGCTGGCACGATGAAAGATGTCGAGCACCTTGAGCCTCGGGGTGGTCACCTTGAGGCCTGTCGTCTTGAGGTCACGCACGCCGGGCATGCCACGTATGATAGCGGGATGCTCGCCTCGCACCCCGACCAAAAACCATGAAACACCTGCACCCATTGCACCTTGTCCTGATCGGAACGTGCACCCTCCTCGTCGGCTGTAGCACCCCCGGTTGGGTCACATCCTTCAAGGAGAATCCTCCCAACTGGCTCACCCCCTACCGGGTCGATATCGGTCAGGGCAATTTCATCTCCGAACCGATGGCCGAACGCCTCCAGAAGGGCATGAGCCGGGATCAGGTCCGGGCTGTGCTCGGCACGCCTCTGCTCGTCGATCCATTCCGGGATAACCGCTGGGACTACATCTTCGACATGCGGCGCGGCGACGGAACCCGCGAAAGACGTCGCTTCTCGGTGCATTTCGAAAACGACCAACTGGCGAGTTGGGGTGGCGACACCCTGCCCAAGGACAGCGGCCCAAAGAAATGAGCAACGCACCGGAGGCCGTGACGCGCATCGGCATTTCGGGCGTCTCGGGACGCATGGGACGCATGCTCATCGAGGCCGTCATGGCCGATCCCGCATGTCGTCTGGCGGGCGCTCTGGATATTCCCGACAGCCCGTGCATCGGACGGGATGCAGGCGAATTCATGGGCAGCACGACCGGTATCAGGGTCAGCAGTGATCCGGCAGACGCACTCCGGAACTGTGATGTACTGATCGATTTCACGCGCCCGCAAGCCACCATGGCCTATCTGGCTGTCTGCTCCGGGCTGGGGGTCCGCGCCGTGATCGGCACAACCGGTTTCGATCCGACGGATATCGCGGGCATACGTGATTTCAGCACCCGGCATGCCACTGTGCTTGCACCGAACATGAGCATCGGCGTCAACATCACCCTCAAACTGCTCGAAGCCGCGGGTCGCCACCTGCGTGAGGGTTTCGATATCGAGATCATCGAAGCCCATCATCGGCACAAGGTCGATGC
>CAYYDO010000102.1:0-7545 GCA_964470595.1 uncultured Burkholderiaceae bacterium
ACCCTTGCGCTTCTTGTAGTCGACCGGGATACCGTGACGGTCGGCGTAATCCAGGAGCTTGTCGCGCGACAGGAGGTCCCACTCGCGCCATGGTGCGATCACCTTGATCCCTGGCATCAGCGCATAGGCGCCGAGTTCGAAACGGACCTGGTCATTGCCTTTGCCGGTCGCGCCGTGTGCGATGGCGTCCGCCTTTTCCTTGCGTGCGATGTCGATGAGCCGCTTGGCGATCAGCGGACGTGCAATCGAGGTTCCGAGCAGGTACTCGCCCTCGTAGACCGTGTTGGCCCGGAACATGGGGAAGACATAGTCCCTGACGAACTCCTCGCGCAGGTCCTCGATATAGATCTTCTTGATGCCGAACGCCTCTGCCTTTTTGCGCGCTGGCTCGAGTTCCTCGCCCTGCCCGATATCGGCGGTGAAGGTGATGACCTCGCAGTCGTATTCGTCTTGCAGCCACTTCAGGATCACCGAGGTGTCGAGTCCGCCGGAATAGGCGAGCACCACCTTGCGTACATCGCTTCGGCGCGGACGATTGCTGTCCCGGGCAGTTGCGGGGCTGGCAGATGTGCGTGGTGTCTTGCGTGGTGCGGCTTTGGGGCTGACGGGCTTCTTCATGCGTGATGTGGGAGGAAAGATGAGAGGGTTGGGGATACTCGAACGAATCAGTCGTGCACACGACCGAGCAGCAGGAACTCCATCAGGGCCTTCTGGACATGCAGACGGTTTTCCGCTTCGTCCCAGACAACGCTTTGCGGCCCGTCGATGACAGCAGCGCTCACCTCCTCGCCGCGATGCGCGGGGAGGCAGTGCATGAACAAGGCCTGAGGATGCGCGTGGGCCATCATATCCTCGTCGACCATCCAGTCGGCGAAATCCCTGAGCCGGATCTCGTTTTCCGCTTCGAAACCCATGGAGGTCCAGACATCGGTGGTGACGAGATCGGCACCTCGGGCTGCATCCATGGGATCCGTGAACTCTCGGAAGTGACCATTGGAGAACAGCCCTGCGCGTTCGGGTTCGACTTCGTAGCCGGGCGGGGTGGACACATGAACCTGAAAATCGAGAAGCTCTGCCGCTTGCAGCCAGGTGTTGCAGACGTTGTTGGAATCACCGATCCAGGCAACAGTACGTCCGCGAATGGAGCCGCGATGCTCGATGAATGTGAAGATGTCGGCCAGTGTCTGGCAAGGGTGATACTCATTGGTCAGGCCGTTGATGACAGGGACGCGGGAGTTGGCTGCAAAACGTTCGACAATCGACTGCTCGAAGGTGCGGATCATCACCAGATCACACATCCGTGAGATGACTTGCGCGGCGTCCTCGACGGGCTCGCCCCGGCCCAACTGGGTGTCGCGGGTATTCAGATAGATGGCGGCGCCGCCGAGTTGATGCATGCCGGCTTCGAAGGACAGGCGTGTACGGGTCGATGCTTTTTCGAAAATCATCACCAGGGTACGGTCCTGGAGGGGCATGTGGCGAACATATCGCTTGAAGCGGTCCTTGATGATCCTGGTGCGGCTGAACAGGTAATCCAGATCGTCACTCGACAGATCACGAATCTGCAGGAAATGTCGCAACTGGCTCATGGTTGCTTCGCTGCCAGGAAATCGCGGATGACGGGCGCGAGGATGTCGACGATCTGTTGGGCCTCAGCTGCCGGGATCGTCAGCGCAGGAAGCAGTCGCACCACGCTGTCGGCGGTGACATTGACCAGCAGTCCGGCGTTACGCGCTAGCCCGACGATATCGCCGCAAGGCCGATCGAGCTCGATCCCGATCATGAGACCATGACCGCGAATCTCGTTGATGCCCGCGATGCCTGCCAGCGCCTGTGCGAGGCCGCTGCGGATCTGTTCGCCACGATCTGTCGCATTCTGCAGAAGTCCTTCGGATTCGATGGCGCGAATCGTCTCCAGGCCCGCTCGCATGGCCAGGGGGTTGCCACCGAAGGTGGTGCCGTGGTTCCCCGGCTCGAACAGCGCGGCGGCGGCTCCATGCGCGACGACCGCGCCGATGGGCACCCCGGAGCCGAGCCCCTTGGCCAGGGGCATGACATCCGGCAGTACATCGGCCCACTGATGCGCAAACCATTTTCCGGTGCGGCCGATTCCGCACTGGACTTCATCGAGCATCAGCAGCCACTGACGGCGATCACAGAGCGCACGCAGCTGGCGGATGAACTCGATGCGTGAGGGGCGTATGCCGCCCTCGCCCTGAATCGTCTCGAGAAACACGGCGCTGATGTCCGGATGACGATCGCCTGCTCTTTCGATGGCATCGATATCGTTGAGCGGCACCCGGACGAATCCCTCGACGAGGGGCTCAAACCCTTTCTGGATCTTCTCGTTGCCGGTGGCCGAAAGGGTGGCGATCGATCGCCCGTGAAAGGCCCGCTCGAAAACGATTGTCTGTGGCCGCTCGTGACCGAGCCGATGACCATGTTTGCGGGCCAGCTTGAGGGCGGCCTCGTTGGCCTCGAGCCCCGAGTTGCAGAAAAAGACATTGGTCATGCCGGACAGTCGCACCAGTTCCGCCGCCAGCGCGCTCTGCAGGGGAACGCGGTAGAGATTCGAGGTGTGAATGAGCGTCCCCACCTGCTCGCGAAGCCCCGCCACCAGACCGGGATGGGCGTGGCCCAGGGTATTCACGGCGATGCCGGAGAGGCCATCGAGGTAGCGCTTGCCCTGCGTGTCCCAGAGCCACACGCCTTCGCCGCGAACGAATGCCACTGGCTGTCGCGCATAGGTATTCATCAGGGCATGGTCTGAAACGGACATGTCCACTTGGCTTGATTCCTCTGGGTTGGGTTCGCAGATGTCGCGTCTTGCGAGTCCGATAGAATACCCGTTTCCCTAGGGTTTGCCCTCGCCGAATTCGTGATCCAGCACGCTGCGCCATCCAGGCAATTTCTCATTCAGGGCATCACTCACGATGGCAAGGTCTTCCGTCCCAGTGACTGGGCCGAGAGACTTTGCGGCGTGATGTCCTCTTTTCGGCCGGTCGGTCAGCGCTCCGTTCAGGGCGCTCATCTGCAGTTCTCGCCTTATGTCCATCCCGTGATGGTTGGCGGTGTGAAGTGCGTTGCCGTCGACGAACGCCTTGATGCGCTCGAACCCATGGCAATGGAATTCGTCCGCAATTTCGCCCGCGACAACGGGCTGCCCTTTGTGGAAATCTGCCTGGTGCCCGAGCCTTCGGTCAGCGCAACGCGTCCAGAACCCTCTGTGTAATGGCATCCACGCTGCCAACGCCCGATATGGTGTCGACATGGGGAGCGTTGGCGTCACCGCTCGCCGCCCAGCTGGAGTAGAAGTCAACGAGTGGTTTGGTCTGTTCGTGGTAGACATCGAGACGCTTGCGCACGGTTGCCTCCTGGTCATCATCGCGCTGGATCAGGGGCTCGCCGGTTACATCATCGTGTCCGGGGTTCTTCGGGGGGTTGAATCGAATGTGGTACGTCCGGCCACTGGCGAGGTGAACCCTGCGGCCGCTCATGCGGTCGATGATGTCGTTGTCCGGGACGGCGATTTCCAGCACGGCATCGAGTTTGACGCCCGCGTCCTTCATGGCCTGAGCCTGTGGAATGGTGCGCGGGAATCCGTCGAAGAGATAGCCGGACGCACAGTCGGGCTGCTGCAACCTCTCCTTGACCAGGTTGATGATGATGTCGTCGCTGACCAGCGCGCCCGAGTCCATGACTTTCTTGGCTGCCAGACCAAGAGGCGTGCCCGCCTTGACGGCTGCCCGAAGCATGTCCCCGGTGGAGATCTGGGGGATGCCGAACTGCTTCGTGATGAAGGCTGCCTGGGTGCCCTTGCCCGCTCCGGGTGGCCCCAACAAGATGATCCGCATGCCGTGTCTCCTTGGTTTTTGAGGGGTCATTATAGGGATGGTTCTGCCCCTGGCGGGCGTTCTCCCACCTCGGCCCACAAGGCGCGCACCCGCGCCAGGTCATCCGGGGTGTCGACGCCGGCGTGGGGCGCCTGCCCTGCGCGGTGCACCATGATCATCTCCCCCTGCCAGAGCCATCGCAGCTGCTCGAGTTGTTCGGCACGCTCGATGGGTGACGGCGGCCAGGTGACGAATCGTTCAATTGAACCGGCTCGAAACGCGTAGATGCCGATATGACGCAACAGGTCGTCGGGGGGCACCCCCCTCAGGATCGCGGTGGTGTCGGGCCAGATATCCCGGTGGTAAGGAATCGGTGCGCGGGAAAAGTAGAGCGCGCGATTGCGGGCATCACAGACGAGCTTCACCACATGCGGGCTGACGATCTCCTGCGCCTGAAGAATCGGCGCAGCAGCCGTGGCGACGGCCGCATCGGCATTCGATGACAGGAGCAGCGCCACGTCGCGGATCAGTGCGGGATCGATCAGTGGCTCGTCTCCCTGCACATTGACCAGGATCTGTCGGGCTGCTGCCCCGAGCACCACGGCGACCTCGGCGATCCGATCACTCCCGCTCGGGTGGTCGGCACGGGTCAGGATCGCATCGAAACCATGTTCACGGACAACCTCCTGTATCTGCGCGCAGTCGGTGGCCACGATAACGCGTGACGCCCCGCTGGCGCGGGCGCGCTCGGCTACGCGAACGACCATCGGACGTCCGCCGATGTCGGCCAGAGGCTTGTCGGGAAGACGCGTCGATGCCCGTCTCGCGGGGATGACGGCCCAGAAGTCGGTCACCGTGCTGCAGTCTGATCCGTGGTGGCTGGCGGCGCTGATGGCGGTGCAGCGTCGGCGACATGGATCGGATTGAGCCGGGTCGGACTGCCCTCGAGCAGGTGGGGAATGCCATCGATGATCGGGTAGGCGATTCCTTCGGATTCGCAGACGAGGTACTGCCCGCCTTTGCCGAGCGTCAGCGGCTGCTTGGAGCGGGGGCAGGCAAGCACCTCAAGAAGTTTTGAGTCCATTCAGGAGCTCCGTCACGAAACTGTCGGGTAATGTGGCCTCCAGCCGGAGCGCCCACATGTTCTGGCGCATGGCAGAGGGAAGATGGAAAAACTTTACCGCATCTTTCTCGGTCATCAGCACGGCCGCGAACCGGGTCTGTTTCAACTCGTCCAGAACGCGCTTCACCGTGTCCGGGTCATGGTCGGGAAGAGCCAGGCACTCGCATCGAAACCCCATGGTCGTGAGCTGATCGAAAAACTGCGCGGGCGATGCGATGCCTGCGACCGCCAGCAGGTGTTTTCCTGCGAGGCGGCCGGCCAGCGCCTGGGTGGTCTCCGGGACCTGTTCGATGCGGTCCCAGTGGTTCAGGTTCACCCAGCCGGAGGGCAGCTGTCTCATTTCGCCACCCCGGTCGGGAAGGGGTGTCGCCGCCAGAGCCTGCACCCGTTGGGCGTCGAGGCCATTACCGACCCATCCGGTGAAACGCCGCAGGTCGCCTGGTGGTTCGCGCAGCGGCCCCGCCGGGAGGCAGCGTCGATTGCCGAAACCCCGCTTGTCGATGACCAGCAGGCGTTGCTGGCAGGTCAGATCCCGCTGCTGGAGTCCGTCGTCAATCAACAGGACGCGCAGGTCGGGTCGCATCAGCAGCAGGTGGTGCGCCACATCGAGGCGGTTGCGTCCCACCCCGACCGGCAGGAGACTCCGCCAGGCCAGCAGCATGGCCTCGTCGCCAACCTCGGATGCCCGAACCCGGGCGAGATCGGTCACGGTGATCACTCGGGCCCTGCCGTCATGATCCTGTGCGCGATAGGGTCGGCAGATGATCGCGGCCGGTACTCCCCGGGCCCGCAGGGCGGCATCCAGGGCCAGCGTGGCGGGGGTTTTCCCTGCGCCACCGCTGACCAGATTGCCAATCGCGATCACGGTGATCGGGTCTGCCAGCTGCTGCGCACGCCCTCTGAGCAGCCATTCCCGGATGATCAGGAGAATCCGGTAGAGCCATTCGAGCGGCCGCAGAAGCACCCCCAGCAGCGCTGGCCACGATCCGCGGTCACCGTCATACCAGAGGCGGTTAAGCTGCTTTTCCAGGACGGCCCGGGGCGTGCTCATGAAGTTGTGGATAACATTGTGGAAATATGGCAGACGCCAAGGATACGCGGCCTTTGCAGCGGGATGCCCGCCACGGGCCTGTCGTGTTGCTGCTGTTTGGCCGGGATAAATAAATCATATAAATCAATGACTTGTGAATTTGTGATCGGGGTTTTCAGGGTGAAGGGGTATCGATTGGTGATATCGCCCCGCAAGGCTCATTCTGTGGACATCTCATCTTGTCGCGCCATGTTTCGCGCAGGTTTCACGATGGTTTCACAGCCAGATGCCCGATGAATGAGGCGCCGCTGACCGTCAGTGAGTTGAACCATGCCGTAGCGGCCTGTCTGGAGCGCAGTTTTCCGCTGATTCAGGTGCGCGGGGAGATTGCCCAGGCCAGCAGGCCCGCCAGCGGCCACCTGTACTTCTCGTTGCGGGACAGTTCCGCCTCGGTGCGGGCTGTCATGTGGAGGGCCAAGGTGGCGGGGCTCTCATGGCAACCCCGCGAGGGCGATCAGGTCGAGGTGGTCGCGGCGGTCACGATCTATGAGCCGCGCGGTGACTTTCAGCTCCGTATCGAGAAGATGGAGCGCGCCGGGCAGGGGGCGCTCTACGAAGCCTTTCTGGCCCTGCGCAACCGGTTGTCTGCAGAGGGTCTCCTTGCGGCACGCCGCAAGCGGTCGTTGCCGGAGACCATACAGACGGTGGGTCTGGTCAGTTCACTGGGTGCAGCGGCGCTGCGGGATGTAATCGTCACCCTGAGCCGGATGGCCCCGCGATTGCGGGTGCGTCTCTATCCCTCGCTCGTGCAGGGCGCCGAGGCACCGGCAATGCTCTGTCGCAGCCTCGGGATGGCGGACCGCGATCCGCTCGTGGATGTGATTCTTCTGGTGCGTGGCGGTGGAAGCCTGGAAGACCTTCAGGTATTCAATCACGAGTGCGTGGCACGTGCGATAGCGGCTTGCCGCAGGCCGGTCGTGTGTGGAGTTGGTCATGAGACCGATGTGACGATTGCCGATCTGGTGGCCGATATCCGTGCCGCTACGCCGACCGCGGCAGCGCAGGTCGTTGCCGCTGCCGACATGCGCCGCCGCGAGATGCTGGCTGCCCTGACGGAGCGCCTTCGATTGGGTCTGGAGAGACGCTGGAGAATGGCTCAGCAGCGTCTGGACATGACCGCCCAGCGCCTGCGCAGCCCCCTCGCCCAGCTTCGGGAGCAGCGGCTGACGCTTGACCGCTTTCGCGATCGCATGCGACGTGCCATGGCGTCTCGCATGCTTGCCCTGACCGGCCGGGTTCAGACCAGGTCGGCCGCACTCGCGGCCCTGGATCCGCATGCGGTCCTCAAGCGTGGGTATGCGATCGCTCTCGATGCCGGCGGCAAGGCTGTCACCGAGGCCTCGAGCGTCGTGCCGGGCGATCCGCTGGTCCTGATGCTGTCCAAAGGCCTGCTCGATGTCAGGGTTGAGGCTGCCCACCCGGATGATCAGCCGGGATAAAATCCGACGCTTTCCCAAAACAAATCCCACCAGGAAAGATCCCCCACCATGGAACACACT
>CAYYDO010000103.1:0-7512 GCA_964470595.1 uncultured Burkholderiaceae bacterium
GTTGCGGCCATACCCAAGGCGCTCAAACAGGCCGGAATCCGTCAGACCGACCTTGGCTGGATCGAACTGAACGAAGCCTTTGCGGCGCAGTCCCTCGCGGTGATCCGGGAATTGCAGCTCGACCCCGCTCTCGTGAATCCGCTCGGCGGCGCGATCGCCCTCGGTCACCCCCTCGGTGCCACCGGTGCAATCCGCAGTTGCACCGCGATCCATGGCATGCGACGCACGGATGCACGCTACGCCATGGTGACCATGTGTATCGGAACAGGCATGGGCGCAGCAGGGATTTTCGAGCGCGCCTGAACCACTCAGCGAAAACCCGTCTTCACGAGGCGCACGGGAGATTCCATGCTCTCGTGCAGCAGGGCTCGCCGCAACATCAGCGGCATGCCACCTCTTGGAGATCCGCATGAACAGACACTGGGTTCAGAGTTACCCTCAGGGCGTTCCACACGACGTTACGGTTGAACCGGAGATGTCTGTCGCAGACATCTTCCGCGATGCATGCAGGGAATTCGCCGATCAAACCGCGTACGTCAGCATGGGTACCGAGATCAGTTATCGCGATCTCGATCGCATGTCGGCCGAGTTTGCCGGCTATCTGCAGTCCCGGGGGCTGCGCCCGGGCGATCGTGTGGCCCTGATGATGCCCAATGTGCTGCAGTACCCCATCGCGCTTTTCGGTACCCTGCGCGCCGGCGGCACCGTGGTCAACTGCAACCCGCTCTACACCCCGCGAGAACTGGAACACCAGCTGAAGGACTCGGGGGCCACCTTCATCGTGATTCTTGAAAACTTCGCGCACACGCTCGAACAGGTGATCAGCCGCACTCAGGTGCATCACGTGGTGGTGACATCCCTGGGCGAGATGCTCAAAGGCCTGAAGGGGCCAATCGTCAATCTGGTGGTGCGCCGAGTCAAGAAACTGGTTCCTGCGTGGGATATCCCGCAGGCCATCACCTTTCGCCGGGCTCTGCAGCTCGGCCGCGAGAGCGGCAGCAGAGATGCGCCACTCAGCGGCAAGGACATCGCCTTCCTTCAGTACACAGGCGGCACCACCGGTGTATCGAAGGGCGCCATCCTGACGCATGCCAACATCTGCGCCAATGTTCTTCAGGCCGAGGCCTGGATCCGACCGGCTGTGCGCCGGGGTGCAGAATTCATCGTCACCGCATTGCCGCTCTATCACATCTTTGCACTGCCCGCGAACTGCCTCACCTTCCTGCGAATCGGCGCACGCAATCTGCTCATCACCAATCCAAGGGACATCGCCGGCTTCATCAAGGAGTGGAGCAAATATCCCATATCGGTCTTCACCGGTGTCAACACACTGTTCAATGCCCTGCTCAATCATCCGGAGTTTTCGAAACTCGATTTCAGCACGATGCGACTCACGCTGGGCGGCGGCATGGCCGTGCAAAAGCCGGTTGCGGAGCGCTGGCGGCAGGTAACATCGAGCACACTGCTGCAGGCGTACGGTCTCACCGAAACATCGCCGGCAGCCACAATCAACCCCCTTGCGGACGGACCTTTCACCGGATCCATCGGTCTGCCGATCTCGTCTACGGAAGTCTCGATCAGGGACGATCTCGGACGCGAACTGGCCATCGGAGAGACCGGCGAAATCTGCATCCGCGGTCCGCAGGTCACGCCCGGATACTGGGGGCGTCCCGACGAGACGGCAAAGGTGATGACAGCCGACGGCTATCTCAAAACCGGAGACATGGGATTCATCGACAGCACAGGCTTTGTCTTCCTGGTGGATCGCAAGAAGGACATGATTCTGGTGTCGGGATTCAATGTGTATCCCAACGAGGTCGAGGAGGTTGTCGCCATGCATCCCGCAGTGCGTGAAGTTGCAGCCATCGGCATCCCCGATGAGCAGTCGGGAGAGACCGTCAAGATCTTCGTTGCGAGTTCAGATCCAAACCTGACAGCAGAGGCGCTGATTGCGCACTGCCATCAGTATCTGACCAACTACAAATGCCCCAAGGCGGTCGAGTTCAGGGATGAGTTGCCCAAGACCAATGTCGGCAAGATTCTTCGCCGCGCGCTGCGCGACGGCAACACCTGACGCCGACGCTGGCGGTCTGCATCGCTGTGCCGGACCGCCACATGATACGAACCATCATTTCTCGACAAAGGCGCGTTCGAACACGTAATCGCCTGGGTTCCCCAGACTCGGTGAAACCTTGAACCCCCTGGCATCGAGCATCTCTGCCGTTTCCTTGAGCATGGCGGGGCTGCCGCAGATCATTGCCCGATCGACCGCCGGGTCGAGTGGCGGCAGGCCAATCTCCTGAAACAGCCGACCGCTTTCGATCGCCGTCGTCAGTCGACCCGTGTGGGTGTAGGCCTCGCGGGTGACCGTGGGATAGTAGATCAGTTGCCGCCGGACCATCTCGCCCAGGAACTCGTGTTGAGGAAGTTCCTGGGTGAGATATTCCTGATAGGCGAGTTCGCTGACCAGGCGCACGCCGTGAATCAGCACGACCTTCTCGAACCGCTCATAGGTTTCCGGATCACGCACGATACTCATGAACGGCGCCATACCGGTGCCGGTGCTGAACAGGTAAAGATGCTTCCCGGGGTGAAGATCATCGAGCACAAGGGTACCCACCGACTTTTCGCTCACCAGAATGCGGTCGCCGATACGAATGTTCTGAAGGCGGGATGTCAGCGGACCATCTGGCACCTTGATGCTGAGAAACTCGAGATGCTCCTCGTAATTGGGACTGACCACGCTGTAGGCGCGCACCAGCGGCTTGCCATCCACCTCAAGGCCAATCATCAGGAAATGCCCATTGCGAAATCGCAGACCCGGTCGCCTTGTCGTGGTGAAACTGAAAAGCGTTTCATTCCAGTGACGCACACTCAGCACGGTTTCAGCGTGGTACTTCGACATCAGAGTTCTCCCACAAAAGGATTGGTGCGGCGTTCCTCACCGAATGTGCTCATTGGCCCGTGTCCCGGCACAAAGGCCATGTCATCGCCCAGCGGGAAAAGCTTCTCCCGGATGGAGTGCAACAACTGTCCATGATTGCCCCTGGGGAAATCGGTCCTGCCAATCGAGCCGGCAAACAACACGTCTCCCACGAAGGCGATACGGTCAATCGGGTGGACAAAGACCACGTGCCCGGGCGTGTGCCCCGGGCAGTGAATGACCTGCATCGTCTGCTTGCCCACCGTCACGGTATCGTGATCGGCCAGCCATCGGTCTGGAACGAATGCATCCGCACCCTGAAGGCCGAACATCACCCCCTGTTGCCGAAGCTGACGGATCCAGAAATCGTCATCGGGGTGAGGCCCCTCGATGGGCACGCCGAGACGTTGCGCCAGCATTCCAGCCTGGCCGCAGTGATCGATATGCCCATGGGTCACCAGGATCTTCTCGATCTGGAAGCCGCTGGCCTCCGCCAGGGACTGCAGGTGGTCGATATCGCCGCCCGGATCGATGAAGGCAGCCTTGCCGGTTTCCGGACAGGCCACCAGGGAACAGTTTTGCTGGAAGGCCGTGACGGGCACAATCTGAAAGACCATAACGCGTGATTATCTCAGATGCCTGAATCGCTCTCCCGGGCCGCCCGTCAATTCACTGTCGCGGCGCCCCTCTTGATGGCCGCTCTGTTTCTCGTCAGTCCAGCACATCAGGCGCTGGGACAAGCCCCCCAGACCTCGGGTTCGGCCGTACCGATTCGCAGTGAACTCCATCACCTGCGTCTGACCCGACTCGTTGACGGGCTCGAGCACCCCTGGTCCATGGCATGGCTTCCCGATGGCAGCATGCTGGTCACGGAACGTCCCGGTCGCCTGCGGCTCATTGACCGACAGATGCGACTTGATCCGCGTCCCATCGAAGGTCTGCCAGGCATCATGGCGCGCGGTCAGGGTGGACTTTTCGATGTTGCGCTCCATCCGGGATTCGCGCAGAACCGACTGGTGTATCTCGCCTACAGCGCTGCGGGCACAGGTGGTCTTGGTTCGACACTGATGCGGGCCCGGCTTGAGAATCACCGCCTGGTCGCACACGCGACACTCTTTTCAATGGAACCCAGAACCTCCTCTGGTCAGCACTTCGGCGGGCGAATCGTATTCGACAGACAGGGGTTGGTCTACCTGACCCTGGGCGATCGGGGGGACAAGGATCGGGCGCAACGACTCGATGACCATGCCGGCTCAGTGATTCGACTGCATGATGATGGCCGCATCCCGACCGACAACCCCTTCCTGTCCATCCGGGGGGCCCGGGCCGAGAAATTCACCCTGGGTCACCGAAACATCCAGGGAGCAGCCATCCACCCTGTCAGTGGTGAACTCTGGATTCATGAGCACGGACCGCAGGGCGGAGATGAAATCAACATCATCCGGGCAGGTCGCAACTACGGATGGCCCACGGTTACATATGGCGCGAACTACATCACGGGAACACGCATCGGTGAGGGTACGCACCGGGCAGGCATGGAGTCGCCAATCCACCAATGGACACCATCGATTGCGGTATCGGGCATGACGTTCTACAACGGAGACGCATTTCCGAAATGGCGCGGACATCTCTTTGTGGGCGCACTGCGTGGCGCCATGCTGGTCCGCCTGGAGTTCAACGGTGAACGGTTGATCCGGGAGGAGCGGATGCTCTCAGGACAGATCGGCCGCATCAGGGACGTCCGCAGCGGACCGGACGGACTGATCTACCTGCTTACTGACGCAGGAAACGGGGCGCTCTACCGGCTTGAACCCGCCAACTGACCATCCGTGTGAAGTGCGCACTAGAGGATGGGACGATCCGATGCCTGCCCCGACGTTGCACCCTCGTACACCACATGGGCCCGTCCCACGATAAGGGGGTCAAGGGGACCGATCAGCGTGGTGTCCTTGCTCGAATAGGGAAGTTTGTGCAGGACATATCGCATGGCATTGAGTCGTGCCCGCTTCTTGCAATCACTCTTGATGACTGTCCAGGGCGCATCGGCAGTATCGGTCCGACTGAACATGGCCTCCTTGGCCAGAGTGTATTCCCGCCATTTGTCGAGTGACTGCTTGTCGATCGGACTGAGTTTCCATTGCTTGAGGGGGTGCACCTCGCGCTCGCGGAACCTCCGGCGCTGCTCACTCTGACTGACCGAAAACCAGAACTTGATCAACCAGACACCGCTGCGAACCAGATGCCGCTCGAACTCCGGCGCCTGACGCATGAATTGCTCGTATTCGTCATCGGTACAAAACCCCATCACACGTTCGACACCAGCTCGGTTGTACCAACTGCGATCGAATAGCGCGATTTCGCCTGCCGTCGGCAGATGCTGCACGTACCGCTGGAAGTACCACTGTCCCCGTTCGATTTCGGAGGGTTTCTCCAGCGCCACAACCCGGGCACCGCGCGGGTTCAGATGCTCCATGAACCTCTTGATCGTGCCACCTTTTCCTGCTGCATCGCGCCCCTCGAAAAGAATCACCAGGCGCTGCCGCGTATCCTTGACCCACGCCTGCAGTTTCAGCAACTCGACCTGAAGCCTGTACTTCTGCGCCTCGTAGGTGGACCGCCGAAGAAGATTTCGATAGGGATAGCCACCCTGACGCCAGTCATCGGCAAGGACTTCATCCGGATTGTCGGTATCGCCCTGACGCTGCCGGCGCGCCAGTTCCGGAATCGAAATGAATACATCGCGAAGCGCATCCACATCGTCAGGTGCCGTACCCCGAATCATTGCGCGAAGGTCGTCGAGTCGCGTCTCGGGCGACAGACCTGCCGGCCCATCGTCGTCAAGAATGCTGCGTATGGCGGCAGCCTGCTTGGCACGGGCTGCACGAACCGATCCATCCGTCACGAAATCCTGTACGCCCCTGGGATCCAGCCTGGGCGCGCGATCGCCGCTGCGGGCGGCGCGAACCGGCTCCGGCTTCACGACGGGCGAGGAGGTCGCAGAACCCGAAACCGACTTGCGCGAAGACGGTCGTCCGGGCGGCGATGACACAACTGAGCGGGCTGATTTGGCGCGAGCCATCGTGACCATCCGTGGCGAGTGATACACAGGCCGTCATTGTCCTCCCGACGGCACGACTCACTCCCGATTCATCAGGGATTTCCGCGAGTAAAACGGTACATCCTTGATGCAGATCATGCCGCCTGAAGAGCGTGATACTCCAGATCTGCCAGCGCAATCACCTCAAGCGCCCGGGCATGCGTGGCCTCGAGAATCACGGGGGGCGCGACCCCCGCCTCGGCCGCCTCACGCCAGCGTGCAGCACACAGACACCAGCGATCACCCGGCTTGAGGCCCGGAAATCGATACTGCGGATTTGGCGTGACGAGATCGTTGCCACGCGACGACGAAAACGCGAGAAATGCCTCGGTCATCTGGGCGCACACCGTATGACTGCCGTAATCATCCTGGCAGGTGCGACAACTGCCGTCACGGAAGAATCCCGTCACTGGATCCATGCCACAGGGCTGCAGCGCACCGCCCAGGACATTCTTGTCAGCAGCACTCACGACAGACTCTCCTCAGGCGAGATCCCGAACCAGCGAGGCGCGCGTCTCGGCGGGAACGGGATCAACGGTGGCGGAATAATGCGGGTGATCGACACCCATGGACAGCCCCACGCCATACTTGAGGGCACTGCACATGTCGGCATCGAGTTCGAACCTGAGGAAGTGCACGGATGATGTCTTTTCCTCGTTCTCGCGCTCCAGGTCCTCATCGGCAAGCGCATAGACCCGATCGCGACCTTCCACCTGAACCCACACGCGATCCTCCACTCCCTTGAGTTTCGCCAATTCGACTTTCCTCACAGCCGGATCCGGATACTCGATCATCATGGTGCACTTGAAATTTCGGCCATCGGGAATAAGCGGGTTGTAGGCATCGAGCTCATCCTGAATGCCCGCTTCCTCGAAGGTTTTCTCGATACGCAGCATCTCCTGAACCTGATAGCGGATCGTCTTTTCATCCTCAAAGAACAGGGTGATGTGATCACCAAGGGGAACCTGGCGGGTCTTCTTGTGTGCGATCACTTCCTGACGAAACTGATTGCGAATGCGCGCGTAGTGCTCGAGTGTCCAGAGAGCGTCCCGGGTCAGTTGTGCCATGCGATTTCTCCTGTTGGTGCCAGATGAATGGGTGAGGTCAAGCGAATCAGATGCCATAGGCTCGCGCCAGCAGGGAGATCGGGTGCGTCACCTTGCCGTCCGCTTTGCCAGCCATGCCCTGCTCGATGTGATGGCCCGCGAGTTGGCAATCCGACGCCACGACATCGGGTTCGCCGCCCTGCCCACCGTTGGCCTTGGGGTGCTCGGCCATCTGCCGGAACACCGGTCGACCAATCTTCATCGCCATCTCATGAAACTCCTTCTTCACGCCCCATGTGCCCGCGTGCCCGGAACAGCGCTCCACCGTGTTGACTGCGGTGTCGGGCACCATCTCGAGCATCTCGCGAGTCTTCTGACCCTCGTTCTGGACACGCAGGTGACAGGCGATGTTATTCGACACATTGCCCAGATCCTGATTGAGGTCT
>CAYYDO010000104.1:0-7461 GCA_964470595.1 uncultured Burkholderiaceae bacterium
CGTCCACCTCGTCGAGCAGACAGAACGGCGCGGGATTCAACTGGAACAGCGCGAACACGAGTGCCGTGGCGGTGAGCGCCTTTTCTCCGCCCGAGAGCAGATGGATCGAGGTATTGCGCTTGCCCGGCGGCTGGGCCATGACCTGAACGCCGCAATCGAGGATCTCCTCGCCGGTCATCACCAGCTTGGCCTCGCCACCGCCGAACAGACGCGGGAAGAGCTCGCCGAAATTGCGGTTCACCGTATCGAATGTCTCCTGCAACAGGGAGCGCGTCTCGCGATCGATCTTGCGAATCGCGTCTTCCAGCGTCTCGACGGCCGATGTCAGATCGGCTGCCTGGGCATCCAGGAACTGCTTGCGCTGCGTCGCCTGCTCCAGCTCGGACAATGCCGCGAGATTGACCGCGCCCATGGCCTCGATCTCGCGACCCAGACGCTGCACCTCGGTGTGCAGGGCCTGCGGCCTGGGATGCTGGCCATCCGGGAATGCCTCGGCGAATGCATGGCCGAGTGCCTCGGCTTGCAGCTGATGATCCTGCAGCTGCTCATCGATCTGTGCCAGACCGACCCGCGCACCCGAGGCCTGTGCCTCGCACTGCGACAGCGTCGCGCGCAGCGGTTCAAGCGCACGTTCGCCGGTCAGACGCTGCTCCTCCTGGGATCGGATCGACTGATTGAGCGTGTCGGCCTGCTCGCGCAGCGATGCCACCTGAGCCTCGCAGGCAATGCGACGCTCGAGCAGCGGCTGCAGATCGCTTGCATCGATCGCGGCAGAGATGGTGGACAGTTCCTCTCGCGCGGCCGTCGCGCGCGTGCGTGCACCTTCGAGACGCTGTGCCGACTCACGCATGCGGGTCTCGTGCAGCTGTCGCTCGCGCTCGGCCAGCCGCTGCGACATGACCGCGTCCTGCACTGCGCGCTCGGCAGTCTGCAGCTGACCGCGCACCTGCGCGACCTCCTGTGACTGCTGCTGCTGCAATTCACGCTGGCGCTCGGATTCCTCCTGCTGGCCGGCAAGACGCAGATCGGCGTCCTCGAAGGACTGCGCAATCTGGTCACGCGAGGCCTCCAGTTCGCCGAGCTCCTGACGCAACGAGGCCAGGGAGGCCACGATGCCGGCATCCCGGCTCTGCAGGCGCTGAATCTTCTCGTCGAGGCGCAGTTCGGCCAGCTCGAGTTCATGCGCACGCGCCTGCGCCTTGCGCACCGTCTCGCGCAAGCCAGCGAGTTGCTGCCGCCTTTCGGCCAGCTGGAGATCGGCACGTTGAAGCGCGAGAGCAGCCTCCTCGGCCATCAGCTGATGCCCACGCGCGGACACCTCGAGCTGCTCGATGCGGCTGCGTCGGCTGAGCATGCCGGCTCGCGCATCGTCCTGCGCATGAAATCGCACCAGGCCATGGGCTGCGATATGGCCCTGCGGTGTGACCCAGCAGCGGCCCGCTGCAGCGCCAGCGGCCTCGGCAGACTGAATCGCCTCGGCCAGGGATTCGGCGCACTGCACGCCGGACAGCCAGCCACGCACCACAGCAGCGGCATCGTCTTCGCCAAGCACCTGTGCGGCAAGCGCTCCAGGCTCTGCATCGCGGACGGATGCGGCCGCGACCGGCGCAAAGAAGGCGAGTCGTGCCGGAGGCGCATCACCAGCAAAGCCGGCTGCCCGCGTGATTGATCCGAGTTCGAGGGCACCGATGCGATCGGCGAGCACGGCCTCGATGGCCGTCTGCCAGCCCTCGCGAACGCGCAGCCGCTGCCACAGACGGGCCTGGCCCGACATGCCCTGGCGCTCCAGCCAGGGCTTGAGCTGATCCTTTGCGTCGAGGCTTGCCTGCAGGCTGCGCAGGGCATCGAGTTCGGCCTGCTGACGGGCCAGCTCCGACTTCGCTTCCTGTGCCTGTGCCTGCATGGAATCGCGCACGGAGACCGCCTCTTCGATGGCGGCCTCGGCCTGCGTCAGACCCTCGCTGGCCGCAGCGCTGGCGCGCTGTGCCTCCTCGCGCTGCTCGGCGAGCAGGGCCTTGGCGGACGGGTCCACGCGCTCGATCGACAGGCGTTCACGGTCGGCGTCTTCAATGCGCTGCTCCAGACGGCGAATGCGCCCGGCAATCTCGCCCTGCTGCTGCCCGATGGCGCGCAGTTCGGCCTGCGCGGCAGCGACATCGGCCTGCGCAGCCGACAGCGATTCCTGACGCGAGGCCAGCGCCTTTTCGAGCGGGGCCAGCGAGGCGGTGATGCGGTCGATCTCCTGGCGCTGCTCGGCCAGTCGCAGCTCGGCCATGGACGCGGCTTCGTCGTCGGCGGCGCGACGCACCTCGCCCTCCCGGATCACACGCTCCTCGGTATCGATGACGGCCTGCGCCTGCTCCTGATCGCGTACCGCGCGATCGCGCGCATCGCGCAGACGGCGCTGCTCGGATTCGACCTGCGCAATCGCGGCATTGGCCTCATAAAGGGCCTGCTGGGCATCATGAACGGCATCGGAGGCCTCGTGATAGCGCGAGCGTGCCACTTCGAGATCGCGCTCGATGGCGCGCTGCACAGCCATCTGGGCCTCGATGGCCAGCTCGGTCTGCCGACGCTCGGCCTCGGCCTTGTCGAGCGACTGGGCATATTCCTGGCGGCGCAGCCACCACAGCCAGCGCTGTCGCTCGTCGCGTCGGGCGGTGAGTTCGGTGTACCGGCGCGCATCTTCGGCCTGCTGACCGAGACGGGTGATCTGACCATCGAGTTCGAGCCGGATGTCCTCGACCCGGGAGAGGTTTTCGCGGGTGTCCGCGAGCCGCCCCTCGGTTTCCTTGCGCCGCTCGCGGTACTTCGATACGCCGGCCGCTTCCTCCAGAAAGATGCGC
Organism: uncultured Burkholderiaceae bacterium; assembly: GCA_964470595.1. Classification (GTDB taxonomy): domain Bacteria; phylum Pseudomonadota; class Gammaproteobacteria; order Burkholderiales; family Burkholderiaceae_A; genus Lacustribacter. Next base: position 2,847 of record CAYYDO010000104.1, read on the forward strand.
AGCTCCTCGGGACGCGACTCGATCACCCGCGAAATCATGCCCTGGCCAATGATGGCGTAGGCGCGGGGCCCGAGCCCGGTGCCCATGAAGAGGTCGTAGACGTCCTTGCGGCGCACCGACTGGTTGTTGATCCAGTAGGTGGATTGCCCGTCTCGGGTCAGCACGCGACGCACCGAGACTTCGGAATACTGCGACCACGGACCTGTGAGGCGACCGTCGGAATTGTCGAACACGAGTTCGACACTGGCCCGGCCCGAGGGCTTGCGGGTTACCGAGCCGCTGAAAATGACATCCTGCATGGACTCGCCCCGAAGCTCCGAGGCCTTGGATTCACCCAGCACCCAGCGGACGGCGTCGATGACATTGCTTTTGCCACATCCGTTGGGGCCGACAATGCCCACCAGGGCACCTGGAAAATGCAGCGTCGTGGGATCGACGAAGGATTTGAAACCCGAGAGCTTGAGGTAGGACAGTCGCACGTGAATCCGCCTGATGGATGGCTGCCCAGGGGGCCGTCTGGAGGCCGCCTGGAGCGATCGGGCTATAATATCATCCGGGTTTTGTAAGGGTTTGTACTTAAATCACCCTGTAAAAGTAGTTAACTTCGTCTAACTAGATTCTTCAAACCAGATTTTGCACCACTTTTTCCGGGTGTTGGCCAGACAGGCCGCGATGCCCCGGAAAGGAAGCGATATGCCCAGCCAGCCGAGCAGGAAACTCCAGACCTTTCCCAATCCGGAACCCGGACGGGACTACGTGGTTCACATCGAAATTCCCGAGTTCACCTGCCTGTGTCCGCTCACTGGCCAGCCGGATTTTGCCCACCTCTGCATCGACTACATCCCGGAGAAGAAGAACCTGGAGCTGAAGGCCCTCAAGCTCTACATGTGGTCGTACCGGGACGAAGGCGCATTCCACGAGGCCGTGACCAACCGCATCCTGACCGATCTGGTTCAGGCCACCAAACCCCGCTTCATGCGGCTCACGGCCCGCTGGTACGTGCGCGGTGGCATCTACACCAATGTCGTGGCCGAACACCGCGCCGCCGGCTGGACTCCGGCACCCCGGGTGGACCTGCCGGAGTTCACCCAGCGAGCCAGCAGCGTGAGCGGCTGACGGACACGCCCTCGCCTGCCCCCGAACCAACAACCGCAGAAAGACCCCTTCATGAGCCCCACCCCAGCATCTGACAACGCGCTGTTCGGCACCATCGAAGGCGCCTGGGAGGCACGCGCCTCGCTGTCGCCCGCCAATGCGCCCCACGATATCCGCCAGGCCGTCGACGAGGTGATCGATGGCCTCAATGCAGGCCGCCTGCGTGTGGCCGAAAAGATTCAGGGCGAGTGGGTCACCCACCAGTGGATCAAGAAAGCGGTGCTGCTCAGCTTTCGCCTGCGCGACAACAGCCCGATGGATGCCGGCAGCCTGCGCTTTTTCGACAAGGTCGAGACGAAGTTCGCCAGCTACACCGAGGACGATTTCCGCGCCGGCGGCTTTCGCGTGGTACCGCCGGCTACCGCGCGCCGCGGGTCCTTCATCGCGCGCAATGTGGTCCTGATGCCCTCCTACGTGAACATCGGGGCCTATGTCGACGAGGGCACCATGGTCGACACCTGGGCCACCGTGGGCTCCTGTGCGCAGATCGGAAAGAATGTGCATCTGTCGGGCGGCGTCGGCATCGGCGGCGTGCTCGAACCCCTGCAGGCCAACCCCACCATCATCGAGGACAACTGCTTCATCGGCGCGCGCTCCGAGGTGGTCGAGGGCGTGATCATCGAGGAAAACGCCGTGCTGTCGATGGGCGTCTTCATCGGTCAGTCCACACGCATCTTCGATCGCCAGACCGGCGAGATCACCTACGGCCGCGTGCCAGCGGGTGCGGTAGTGGTGCCAGGCAGCCTGCCCTCTGCCGATGGCCGCTACAGCCTGGCCTGCGCGGTGATCGTCAAACGGGTCGACGCCCAGACGCGGGCCAAGACCGGAATCAACGAGTTGCTGCGCGGCGACTGATGGACAGCCGGGTGGTCCTCTACGGAATCCCGAATTGCGACCAGGTGCGGGCCGCCCGCACCTGGTTGAAGAGCAATGGACGCGAGCCCGAGTTCGTCGATTTCCGCAAGAACGGCCTCGATCCCGCCACGCTCGATCGCTGGCTGACCCACCTGCCCTGGGATTCCCTGCTCAACCGACGCGGGCTGACATGGCGACAGATCGATCCATCCCTGCGCCAGCAGGTGGTGGATCAGCACTCGGCGAGCGAGCTGATGCTCGCGCATCCGCTGCTGGTCAAGCGACCGGTGCTCGAGTACGGCGAAAAGATTTCCGTGGGGTTTTCGGAACCTCTCTACCGTGGACTGTTCAATCTGCCATGAGCAATTCCGCATCCGCAAACTCCCATGACTGACACCCTCTCGCTGGCCCGCGAACTGATCCGCCGCCCATCGGTCACCCCCGATGACCAGGGTTGCTGCACCCTGATTGCCGATCGCCTTGCGCCGCTCGGCTTTGCATGCGAATTCCTGCGCTTCGGTGAGGTCACCAACCTGTGGGCGGTGCGCGAGGGTGGCCGACCTGGCCCGACCCTGGTGCTGGCCGGTCACACCGATGTGGTGCCCACCGGCCCCATCGACCAGTGGCGTCATCCGCCATTCGATGCGGTCATCCACGACGGCACACTCTTTGGCCGCGGCGCATCCGACATGAAATCGTCTCTGGCCGCCTTCGTCACCGCCACCGAGCGTTTCATCGCCAGCCGACCGGTGTTCGACGGACGCCTTGCCTTTCTGCTGACCTCCGATGAGGAGGGGCCCGCCATCGATGGCACGGTGCAGGTCGTGCGCGAACTCGCCCATCGCGGCGAACTGCTCGACTACTGCATCGTCGGCGAGCCCACCTCGCAGCACCGGCTGGGCGACATGATCAAGAATGGACGTCGCGGCTCGCTCTCCGGCCGACTGCGGGTGCGTGGCAAGCAGGGGCATGTGGCCTATCCGCACCAGGCGATCAATCCGATCCACCGCTTTGCGCCCGCGCTGGCCGAGCTTGCAGCCGAAGTCTGGGACGACGGCAACCGCTACTTCCCGCCCACCACATGGCAGGTGTCCAATCTGCATGCCGGCACGGGTGCGACCAATGTGATTCCCGGCGAGCTGGTGGCCGACTTCAATTTCCGCTTTGGCAGCGTGAGCTCGCCGGTGGAACTTCGCGAGCGGCTCGAGCGCATCCTCTCGCGTCACGACCTGACTTTCGAGATCGCCTGGACACTGGGCGGCGATCCCTACCTGACCGCACCCGGCCCGCTGTGCGACGCCATGTCGCAGGCCATCGCGCAGGTCTGCGACTGCACCCCGGAACTCTCCACCACAGGCGGCACATCGGACGGGCGTTTCATTGCCAAGCACTGTCGCGAGGTGATCGAGTTCGGCCCGCCCAATGCGACGATTCATCAGATCGATGAGCGCATCGCCACTGCCGACATCGAACCGCTGAGCCAGATCTACGAAAAAGCGATTGGCGCGCTTCTGCCGGCGTGATCCTTGACGATCTGATTCGCATCGGCGCGCAGCAACTGGAACAGGCCGGGGTTGCTCTGGGCCAGGGCACGCAGGACACCCTCTCCGAAGCACGCTGGCTGGCGCTCGAATGCCTCGGGATGCCCGTCGACAGTCCGCCCCGCGCACTGCGTCGCACGCTCACCGCGTCGCAGGTCGCCGCCGTCCGGGCCATGTTCTCGCGACGCATCGACGAGCGCCTGCCCGCCGCCTACCTCACGGGGCGCGCCTGGCTCAAGGGATACGCATTTCGTGTCGATCCGCGGGTGATCATTCCACGATCCTTCCTTGCGGAGCTTCTGCTGCGTCGGTTCAGCCCATGGATCAGCGATCCCGATCGGGTTGAGACGATTCTGGATGTCTGCACCGGATCCGGCTGCCTGGCGGTGATCGCTGCCGACTGCTTCGCACACGCACATGTCACCGCGACTGACCTGAGCAACGACGCGCTCGATGTGGCCCGCATGAATGTGACCGACGCGGGCATGAATGCGCGCATCACCCTGCGGCAGGGGGATGTGCTCGATGGTCTGCCCACGGGTTGCCGCTTCGATCTGATCATCTCGAATCCGCCCTATGTGCCCGCACGCAAACGCCGGGGACTTCCACCGGAGTTTCGCGCCGAACCGGACATGGCGCTGATTGCTGCCGATGAGGGCATGGCCGTGGTGCGTCGGCTGCTTCGTCAGGCCGCAGGCATCATGAATCCGGGTGGCGTGCTGGCGATCGAGATCGGCCGCGAGAAACGCGCCTGCGAGCGCATGCTGCGCCTTGAATTTCCCGGCCTCGCACCCGAATGGGTGCGCACCCCCGAGCAGCGGGATAATGTGTTCGTCGTGCGCCGCGAAGCGCTCATCAACCACCCCTGGAGACCGCCCGAGTGATCACGCTCTACACATGGCCCACACCCAACGGCAAGAAGGTTCAGATCATGCTGGAAGAAACCGCGCTTCCCTATACGGTGGTGCCGGTGAACATTCACAAGAACGAGCAGTTCGCCCCCGCGCTGAACGCCGCGCAGGACGAGCTGTACGCCGTGCGTAAAGAGTACGACGCCATGCACG
>CAYYDO010000105.1:0-7437 GCA_964470595.1 uncultured Burkholderiaceae bacterium
GCGATACGTGAGGCAGGCCTGCGCCCCCGTCGATCTATCGAGATTGTCGCCTGGATGAACGAGGAGGGTTCCCGATTCGCACCAGGCATGATGGGTTCCTCGGTCTACAGCAGGAAAGTGCCCATCGAGCGTTTTCTGGATGTCAGGGATCGGCAGGACATCACCGTGGCGATGGCTCTGTCGCGGATGAACCAACGCTTTCCCGACATGCGGAGACGTGCGGACTATCCTGTTCCCCATGCTTACGTTGAGGCCCATATCGAGCAGGCTCCGGTGCTCCATGATGCGAATGTCCCGATCGGCGTTGTCACTGGATTGCAAGGAAAGAAAACCTACCGGGTTACCGTCAAGGGGCGCGAGGCGCACGTCGGCACCACCCCAATGCGGGAGCGACAGGATGCACTCATGGCAAGCGTCGATTTGATCGCGAAAATGAGCGCTGTTTGCGAGGACGCCAAGGACCTGACGCGCTTTTCGGTTGGCCGGTTCGACCTGACACCCAATGCGCCGTCGGTGATTCCGGCGCAGGCTGTTTTTTCAATTGATCTGAGGCACCCGGACTCTGACCGCCTCGAGACATTGGGCAGTGCGATCGAAGAGGTGCTCCATACGACCCGGCTCCCCTGTGAAGTATCGGTGGAAAAGCTGACGGATTCGCCCACCACGATGTTTTCGACAGAACTCATGGCGCGCATCCACAAGGCCAGCTCACGCTGCAATCTCGAAGCAATGGATCTGCTCTCATCGGCGGGGCACGATTCACGGTGGATCAACTACATTTGTCCCACTGCGATGATCTTTGTTCCGAGTAAAGACGGTATCAGTCACCACCACGAGGAGTACAGCAGCCCGGAGCAACTGGCTGGTGGCGCATCGGTATTGGCCGAGGTGATTGCAGAGCTCGCGCAATGAGCTGCGATTCCTGAGTCCGAGAACTGCCTGGGCAAGCAGGGATTTTCCGGGCGGCGAGGAACCAAATCAGGGTGGTGTGATCTTCTGGCAAGACCAGCCCCAGGAGACCGCCATGCAATGCCCCGTCTGCAAAGAGCCACAACTGCTCATCTCGGAGCGCCAGGGAATCGAGATTGATTACTGTCCGTCCTGCCGTGGCGTCTGGTTGGACCGCGGCGAACTCGACAAACTGATCGAGAAGTCGACCGCCATCGCGCCGTCACCTCAGCCCGTCCAGGGCTACCGAACCGAGCAGCGGCCATATCCGGAGAGTCACTCCCGGCAGGCCCATTACAAGAAGTCAAAGTCGTGGCTCAGTGACATCTTCGACTGATCACGTGCGGTCCGTTCGCGGGTGCCACCGCTCCCGGGCCGATGCTTTCAGTGCCTCGTGTTCGACATTATGTTTTGAAGTAAACTGTGGGCACGTCAGTCTTTGTCCACGCACGTCATTTGTCCATGCCGGTTGCTGCCACTCTCGATATCAACGCCCTGCGCAAATCGGCGGGTCAGGCCACCTCGTTTCTGCGCATTCTGGCCAACGAGGATCGGCTCCTGCTGCTGTGCCACCTCACTGAGGGCGAGCGTTGCGTGAGTGATCTCGAGGCGCTCACCGGCATTGGCCAGCCGACACTGTCGCAGCAGCTTGGTGTGTTGCGCGCCGAAGGGCTGGTGACGACCCGTCGCGATGGCAAATACATTTTCTATACCCTTGGCGACCCCAGGGTTGCGCCCATGCTCGATTCGCTTCAGGCCATGTTCTGTCGGCAGCTGTCTCGGCGAAAATCCGGCACGCGCATCTGAGCGCATCACAGGAGATCCACAACATGCCCCGAAAAACCTTATCTGAAGTGTCGCGCCGTGCTGCAGCGATTGCTCTTGCCATTTCAGCAGGGGTATCGGCACCGGCGTCATTCGCACAGGATGGTCGCGCTGGTAGCCCCTGCGCACCCAAGGCGAAAAAGGCGGCACCCTGCGGCCCCAGCCGGCCGTGCGGCCCGAAAGCAAAAAAGGCTGCGCCGTGCGGCCCCTCGGCACCCTGCGCACCCAAGAAGAAAGCTCAGTGAGTCCGGCGGCCGATCATGGCCGTCGCGCACTGGAGATCATGCTGGGTCTGGCGCATCGGGGCCGGCACATTACCGTGGCGGCTCTTGCCGGCTCCACCCGCATGCAGGCCTGGCGTCATTACCCTGAACATGATGCCGATGATCCAGAACACCGCACACGCTTTTATTACCACGCGCACGAATCAGGGCGGCGGTGGCCAGGCGAACATGGCCACTTCCATGTGTTTCATGTTGGCAGCGATGGCGTTTTTGTTCACCTGCTTGCGATTTCCATGACCGATACCGGTCTTCCGGCCCGGCTCTTTCTGACCAATCGCTGGGTCACGGGTGAGCAGTGGTCAACGGCGGCCCAATGCCACGCGCACCTTGGACATTTCAGGTGCGTCCGGCGCGGCCCTCTCGCGCCCGTTGCCGAGTGGATTACCGCGATGGTTGGTCTGTATCGTGACGACGCCTGCCGCCTGCATATCCGTCGCGAGCAGTGGTGGCTTTCCCGGCAGGAGTCCGACGACCGGCATGACTGGCTCGAGAGCCGCCGCCACGAAGTGCTGGCCTCCTGTCGAGTCAACCTTCCTGAACGCCTTGCCCGGCTCGGGTTGCAGGTCTGATGCGATTTATTGCGGGATGGGATGGCCCATACGCGCCGCAACGCTGATCAGCGCGATACAGCGATTGCCGCTCCGACAGTAGGCGAGAATCGGCGTGGGCAATTCCGCGAGCAGTTTTGCCATCGCTGTGGCGTCTGAAGCGGTTCCACCGTCGGGGGTGACCGGAAGATCGGCAAATGCCAGTCCGTGTGCGCTGGCTGCGGACTGAACCTCATGGGCGGTTGGCTGGCCTGGTCCGTATTCGTTGTCCGGCCGATTGCAGATGATCGTTTTGAACCCCATCTCGGCGATCGCGGGCACGTCCTGGGCGCCGATCTGCGGGGAGACGGCAAGTTGCGGCGTGAGCCAGCGGACGGGGGGACTGGGATCGTTCGGATTCATGGGGCGTGGTGCCTGTTGTGCACATGATAGCCCAGCCATGAATGCAAGCGCGGCCCCGGCCGCAGTAACATGATCTTTTCACGGAGAGCATGAATGAAGTTTCTACGCATGACAGACCTGCGACTCGCGGGCAAGCGGGTCCTGATCCGCGCCGATTTGAATGTGCCTCAGGACGACTCGGGCGCGATCACCGACGACACCCGCATTCGTGCATCGGTGCCGGCCATCGCGCATGCCCTCAATGAGGGTGCGGCGGTGATGGTCACCTCGCATCTCGGGCGTCCCACCGAGGGCCAGATGAAGCCCGAGGATTCGCTTGCGCCCGTCGCCTCGCGACTGGCGCAACTGCTTGGCCGCAAGGTGCCGCTCGTGTCGCACTGGGTCGATGGGGGGTTTCAGGTCGCGCCGGGCGAGGTGGTCCTTCTCGAGAACTGCCGTGTCAATCCCGGCGAGAAGAAAAACGACGAGACCCTGGCGAGAAAGATTGCAGCCTTGTGCGCTGTGTATGTCAACGATGCCTTCGGCACGGCGCATCGCGCCGAGGCCACCACCCACGGCGTGGCGCGCTTTGCGCCCATCGCCTGCGCCGGCCCCCTGATGGCCGCAGAGCTCGATGCGCTGGCAGCAGCGCTCGAGTCGCCGAGGCGCCCCATGGTGGCGATCGTGGCCGGCTCCAAGGTGTCGACCAAGTTGACCATCCTCAAGTCGCTCGCTGCCAAGGTCGATCAGTTGATCGTGGGCGGCGGCATTGCCAATACGTTCATGCTGGCCTGTGGTCTGCCCATCGGCAAGTCGCTCGCCGAACCCGAGCTCGTGGGCGAGGCAAGGGCGATCATGGACATGATGCGCGCCAGGGGCGCCGAGGTGCCCCTGCCAGAGGATGTGGTCGTCGCCAACGAGTTTTCCGCAGTGGCCCGAGCCAACAAGGTGGCGGCCGATCAGGTGGCTCCCGACGACATGATTCTCGATATCGGGCCAAAGACGGCCTCGCGGTTTGCAGCGATTCTCTCGCGCGCGGGAACGATTGTCTGGAACGGCCCCGTCGGTGTCTTCGAGATACCGCAGTTCGCAGGTGGCACCAAGATGCTCGCTGCCGCCATCGCGCATTCTCCCGCCTTCACCATCGCCGGTGGTGGCGATACGCTTGCCGCCATTGCCAAGTACGACATCGCGGCCCAGATCGGTTACATCTCGACGGGTGGCGGTGCCTTCCTGGAGTTTCTCGAGGGCAGGACGCTTCCGGCTGTCGAGGTGTTGCAGAGTCGCGGGGTGTGAGCGGAATTCGGGTCTAGACGTTGGGCTGATTGCGTCGCCTGCGGGTGAGGAACCACAACAGCCCCAGACCGATCACCGGCACCGAGACCAGCCCGACGATCTCGGCGTCGACGGCCAATCCCAGGCCCTTGGCGCCCTTGGCGAGGTACTGCAGCAGGCCAGTCGCGTAGTAGGTCATGACGATCACCGACAGGCCTTCCACCGTCTGCTGAAGACGCAACTGCAGCTTGGCCCGCCGATCCATGCTGGCCAGCAGTTCCTGCTGCTGGCTTTCATTGACGAACTCGATCCTGGTCTTGAGGATATGGCTGGTGCGCGAGATGCGATCCGACAGATCCTGCAGGCGGCGTACTGTCCAGCGACAGGTTCTCATGGCTGGTTCGAAGCGGCGGTCCATGAAGGTGTTGAGCATCTGCACGCCGGGAATGGTCGACTCGTGAATCTCGGCAAGCGACCGCTTGACCAGTTCATGGTAGGCCTCTGCCGCGGTGAATCGCAGGCCATTGGCGGAAATCCAGCCTTCGACACGTGCCGCCAGCGCGGAGACATCGCTGAGCAACTGCGCATCGACGGAGAGATCGATCGCGGATGTCCGCTGGGCGGTCGCGATCTTTTCCGAGACTTTCGTCAGTTCCAGTTCGGCATTGCGCAGTGGCTCGGCGAGCGCCTTGGCGTTGGGCAGGGCCAGCAGGGCCATCATCCGGTAGGTCTCGATATCGATCAGACGCTGGACGGCACGTCCGGCCTGCCGGCTGCCCAGTGTTTCGCCGCGCACGATCATGCGGACATAACCTTCCTCATCCAGCTGCAGATCAGTCCACAACTGCGCATTCTGATTCGAGGTGATCAGACTGCCCACGACCGTGTTGTCACCGAAGCGCTTCGCGGCATCGTAGGCGTCCGGGTAGGGCGGTGCGCGTTCGAGCGCGATGTCGACCGCGACCAGCCGTTGACCCGCGAGCTCCTCGAGGGGGGCGGCATTGACCTTGGCAAGCAATTTGTCAGCCTTGCGACGAATCTCCTGTCGGGTCTCGAACTGCGCGCTGTCAGCCTGCTGGGAAAAGAGCGTGACCACCACAAACTCGCCATGCATCTCCCATTTGAGCAGCATGCGCGACGGTTCGGGAGAGAGCTGGAGGACCCGAATCGTGTGACTGTGCACCGTGCCCTGATGGACGGGGCAGCCGGCCGTTGCCCGATCGATCCAGGTGATCTGCTGTCGTCGGCTGATTGGGTCCAGAACAAACGCCTCGCTGATGACGCGCTCGTTGTACCAGAGTGCGATCGGGGGGCGGGCGTGAATCTCGCCGTGCAGGGCGAGCCGCTGGGGGTGGTCTGCCGGACCACCCTGACGCAGGGAATCGGAGGTCTCCATGTTGGTCATGAATTCTGCCAGTAAAGTTGGGCAGCCTTGATCTGTTCCTCGAGGTATGCGGCATAGAAGTCGCGCGATGCGTATCCCACCAGCGGTGGCCTGATCGGGCGGGCCTGACGGTCCAGCATCGCCAGCGTGGGCGTCAGGGTCATGCCGAGTCCCGCCCCCCATTGGCTGGCGGACATGGCGCTGCCATCGGGAAGGGCAATGGGTCTGGCGTCGTCGATATCCATCTCCACCACGACCAGAGCGGGCGACTCCCGCGAGCGCATCCGGGGTTCGAGTTGCTCGCGCATCAATGCGATACACCATGGGCACCGGTGCGATGTCAGCACGGCGGCGACGACATGCTGCCGTTGGGCGGCGCCTGCAATGGCCTGCCGCAGACGGTTGGCGGGAAGGGCTGAAGGACTGGTCACGGGAGAGAGTATGAGGCTGGCGTGGCGCGCCCCCATTGATACTTGACTATATGCTTCTATAGGAATATTGTCTCATCCATAGGGGTGATCGTTACCTCAAAAACAGAAAAAGAGACATCGGCCGTGTCATGGCCGAAAAACCACCGCAGAACCAGGACAAGCCCACGAGCGGATACCGCCATGTCAGATTCCAGCCGAACAACCGCTTCCTCTGCTCAGGTGCCATTCGATCCAGCGGCGACTCCCGAACCGGTCACGCGGGAAGATCCGGCGGTCGCCATCATTTTCGAGAAAGCCGCAGCCTACTTCTCGCTGCTCTCCGAACCATCCCGTCTTCGCATCATCCAGGCCATCTGCTACCGCGAGGCGTCGGTTCAGGAGGTCGTGCAGCAGACCGGGCTGCCGCAGCCCAATGTTTCCCGTCACCTGGCCCTGCTTCACCGCTCGGGTGTGCTGGCGCGTCGCAGAAGCGGTACCTCCGTGTTTTATCGCGTCTCCGATCCCACAGTCACCGAGATGTGTCGCCTCGTGTGTGTTCGCATGGCCGGGGGGCTGGCCGCCGCCTGAGTCGTTCTGTTTCCTGCAATTGATTCAATTCTGGGGAGGGTTGAATGTCACAAGTTGTAAAGAAGGCCGGTCGCCTCATTCGGGCGCCGGAAAACTTCCTGTCAGGGGAAGACGCCGGATCACCGGAGCAGATGCGACGAAAGTTTCTTGCCGCCTCCGTGTCGTCCGCGGCAGCGTCGATGGCGGCGCTGGGTCTGGCCTCTGCCGGCCGTGTCGCGCAGGCGCAGCCCGCCGGTGACCCCAACATCCTGAATCTGCCGGCCCACACCACGGGCCTGGGCATGCCGGTTGCGGCCAATGCCTACGGAGTGCCGTCCCAGTACGAGAAAGGGTTGCAGCGCCGCGAGAGCCCCGGTCTGACGCGCGTGTCTGCCGCATCCGTGGCGTTCACGCCGCTTCAGGGCACCTTCGGCATCATCACCCCGAGTGGCCTGCATTTCGAGCGGCACCATCAGGGGTGGTGGGATATCGACCCCAGCAAACATCGCCTGATGGTGATGGGTCTGGTGAAGAATCCCAAGGTCTACACCATGGACGACATCATGCGTCTGCCCTCGGTGTCACGCATCCACTTCATCGAATGCGGGGCCAACACCGCCATGGAATGGGGCAATGTGGCCGTGCCCACCGTTCAGTACTCCCACGGTATGGTCTCGTGCAGCGAGTTCACGGGGGTGCCCCTGTCGGTGCTGCTCGACGATTGCGGCATCGACATGAAGCTGGCGCGTTATGTGCTGGGTGAGGGTGCCGACGGCTCCTCCATGACCCGCACCATTGCCCTGGATCGCGCACTC
>CAYYDO010000106.1:0-7309 GCA_964470595.1 uncultured Burkholderiaceae bacterium
GAACCTCGGCGTGATGATCCCTGCACAGCAGATTCTTCAGGCCGCCAGGGACCACGACGCGGACATCATCGGCCTGTCCGGGCTGATCACCCCCTCGCTGGAGGAAATGTCGCATGTGGCTCGCGAGATGGAGCGCGACGACTGGTGCCGGTGCAAGCAGATCCCGCTTCTGATTGGCGGGGCCACGACCTCGCGGGTGCATACGGCAGTCAAGATCGCACCCCACTATTCCGGTCCCGTGATCTGGGTTCCGGATGCAAGTCGCTCGGTGCCGGTGGCCCAATCCCTCACCAGCGATGCCGACCAGAAACAGGCCTACCTCGGAGAGTTGCTGCGTGACTATCGCAAGATACGCGAGCGTCATGCAGCCAAGACGGCCACGCCCATCCTGCCGCTGGATCAGGCCCGCGCCCACGCACCGGCAGTCGATTTCAGCAGCACCCCACCACCCCGTCCGAAGGCCCTGGGACGCCGCGTTCTGAAGTCCTACGACCTGAACGAACTGGTCGACGCCATCGACTGGACACCCTTCTTCCAGACCTGGGATCTGGCGGGTGCGTTCCCGGCCATCCTCGACGATGCGATCGTTGGCGAACAGGCACGACAGGTGTATGCCGACGGCAAGGCCATGCTGGCGCGACTGGTGACCCAGAGAAAGCTCTCTGCCAACGGCGTGTTCGGACTGTTCAGGGCGCAACGCAGCGCTCCGGAAGACATCACCCTGTATGCCGACGAAGAACTGACACAGCCCCTCCTCACCTGGGTGGGCCTGCGGCAACAGACGGAGAAGCCAGCGGGTGAAACCAACAAATCACTGGCCGACTATGTTGCGCCAAACGATTCCGGAATCGCCGACTACGCCGGGATGTTCGCGGTGTGCATCAACGGCGCCGATACCCTCGCAGCAGAATACGAGGCAGCAGGCGATGACTACAATGCCATCCTCGTCAAGGCGCTGGCGGACCGCCTCGCGGAAGCCTTTGCGGAAAGGCTGCATCAGCGCGTAAGAACCGAGTTCTGGGCCTATGCGCCCGACGAATCCCTGCGCAACGAGGATCTGATCGCGGAACGCTATCAGGGCATTCGTCCTGCGCCGGGCTACCCGTCCTGCCCGGATCACAGCGTCAAGGTGGACCTCTTTCGTGTGCTGCGTGCCGACGAGATCGGAATGCAGTTGACCGAGAACCTGGCCATGGTGCCTGCATCCTCGGTCAGTGGTTTTTACCTGTGGCACCCGCAGAGCACCTATTTCAATCTCGGCCCCATCAGCGACGAGCAGTTGAGGGATTACTGCCTCAGGGCCGGTATCGACGAGCAGGAGGGGCGCCGACGCCTGGCTCCCTGTCTGGGCTTTTGAGTCGCGCTTCGACCGGGCGCCTTATCGGTGAACCCGGACGACTACACCCCCCACACGACGGGAACCTTCCCTCGCTCCGCTGCACAGAGCATTTCGAGAAGAGGGTAGGCACGCTGGGACAGACCGACCGGCATGTCTGCAGCCGAAGCCGCCCCCTCCTGAACGGCCGACTCATGGCCCACCTGATGCGCACGATCCGGACCACGCGCACGATCGATGGCATCCTGAAGCCGTTGACGTGCCTGCGGCACCTGCTCAGCCGTGAAGATTCCCTTGGGCTCGAACTCCCGGCCCAGGGCAGCAAATACCTGACGTGCAACCGGTTCGGTCATGAAAAAGCCACCTGCTGCCTTGCTTCTGAATTCGATGATCACGCTACACTGCCCTCCATGCGTCGCATCTGCATTCTAGACCCGCGTCGCCTGACAGCCTCGGTGGCTGGGGTGCTCGTCATCCCCCTGATGCTCCTGGCTGGCTGCTCCCCCCGGATGGACTGGCGGGAACTGAGCAATGAAGCCGCCGGATGGCGTGCAACATTTCCCGCCAAGCCCGTCGAGGTCAGCCGGCAGATCGAACTCCCCAACGGCCTGGGGCCGATACGCCTTACCCTGCGCTCTGCACGCATCGACGATGCGATGTTCGCCGTCGGCTGGGCCGAGAGCAACGCCCCGGGCGCAGGCGTGCGCGAGGCACTCGAATCCGCCATGCTGGCCAATATTGATGCAGATGGGAAAAGCATACAGCGCAAGACCATCGAGACGTCGGGCCGGCAGTTGATCGAAGTCAGTGCCTCCGGACGCATGCAGGTATCTGCGCAAGGCCCCCCGACACCTGCGCGACTCGTGATGCGATCGACAGTCGTCGTCGACTCCAGTGGCGATCCGAGGGGGTCATCGAATTCCTCCACCAGAGTGCGGATCGTTGAAATCATTGCAGTGGGGCCGACAACACAGATCAGCGATGAGGAGGCCCGACAGTTCGTCGAATCGCTGCGTCTGTCAGGGTCAACGGCACTGCGCTGATCACACCGCCCATGAACGCTCCGCACGAATTGCGCCTGATGCAGGTGTTTCTGCCCTTTGCGGCAGCCTATTTCCTGTCCTACGTAATGCGCTCGGTCAATGCCGTGCTCTCGGGGCCGCTGACCGAGGACCTGTCCTTGTCCGCATCGGAACTCGGGCTGCTTTCGAGCAGTTACTTCCTCACGTTTGCGGCCATGCAGATCCCGCTGGGCACCCTGCTGGATCGACACAACCCCCGTAATGTCGAATCCCTTCTGCTGGTACTTGCTGCCGCCGGATGTTTCCTCAGCGCCATCGCCGACGGCTTCGCCATGCTGTGGATCGGCCGCGCCCTGATCGGTGCCGGCGTGGCTGCATGCCTGATGGCCTCATACAAGGCCTTTCGACTCTGCTTTGCCGCCGAGCGGCAGGCGAGCATTGCCTCGCTGACACTGATGGTGGGTTCACTCGGATCGCTCGTGGCAACACTGCCCATCGAGATCATGCTCCCTGCGATCGGCTGGCGCGGCGTCTTCATGCTGACCGGTATCCTTTTCCTGCTGTCGATCGCAGCACTGATGTGGCTTTTGCCAGCGATGCCAGCGGCACCGGATCACCAGCCATCACATCGGCGCTTCTGGTCCGAAACGATGGCTGGCGTGCGCGAAGTGTTTGCACATCCCGAGGTCCAGCGGCTGATTCCCTACGCGATTTTCATGCACGGCGGTTTTCTGGCGGTGCAAAGCCTCTGGATCGGCCCGTGGTTTCGCACGATGCACGGCATGAGCGGGCCAGAGGCTGCAACAAGTCTGCTGATCATCGGTGTCGCCGTCATGCTGGCGCACCTGGCAATGAGCTGGATGGGCATCCGATTCGCCCGATGGGGATGGTCACTTGACCATGTCATCGTCACCGGCTGCATGGCAATGCTCGTCCTGGGTTGCGCCGCAGTACTGGAGTTGTGGAGCAACCCGATCCTGGGCTGGTCTCTGGTGTTCATGTCCAGTGCCGTGACTGCAACCGGGTATGCGAAAGTAAGCCTCTGCTTCGGCGTGGCCATGGCAGGTCGGGCCACCACGGCCATCAATTTCATCGCCTTTGTGGGCGCTTTCATGGTGCAGTGGGGGCTTGGAATCCTGATCGACCTGCTGCTCGACTTCGGCTTTGATGATCGCAGCAGCATGCGCGGTGCGTTTTCCGTCTGGCTGGCATGTCAGGCATTCGCTGTTGCCTGGATGCTGCTCCTGCCGCGATGGCGGTTGGCGAGCAAGGCGCGCTAGACCAGATCGAGTGCGCGTCTGAGTTCGATGGCTTCGGCCAGGTGATGCCACTCGACTCGCGGACTCGATGCAAGATCAGCGACCGTTCGCGCCACCCGCATGATGCGATGCCGCGCCCGCATGCTCCACCCCCTGGAGCGCACCGTGTCCTCAAGCAGCTTCTCGCTCCGGGAATCAAGGGGCGCATGCAGCTCGAGCATGTCGGCAGCAAGCCGGGCATTGACGCACGACTGTCGCGTGACGGCAAGCTGACGCACCCGACGAGCCGCCGCCGCGGGCGTCTCGCCAGCCGGTGTTGCATCAACCGGTTGCGGCCGGACCGCGTTTTCTTCGCAGTTCCCATTCACCGCTTCGAGGTGGATCGCCAGGTCAAAGCGATCCAGCAGGGGGCCGGATATGCGGTTGCGGTAGCGTTGAATCCGATCGGGTGTGCAGCGGCAGGCACGCCGGGCATGAAGGGTGCCGAAGTAGCCGCAGGGGCAGGGGTTCATTGCGGCCACCAGAAGGATGTCCGCAGGGAGCCGCACGCGCTCCCTCACCCGGGCCACACAGACTTCGGCGGTCTCCAGTGGCTCGCGTAAGGCCTCGAGCGCATCGCGGGAGAACTCGGGCAGCTCGTCCATGAACAGCAGGCCGTGGTGGGCCAGTGACAACTCACCGGGTCGGACAGGCTGTCCGCCACCAATCAGCGCGCGCGCAGGCGTGCTGTGGTGAGGAGATCGAAATGGCGGTCGCTGCCATGTCCTCGGATCGATCGCACCGCCCAGACTGGTCAGGGCAGCCACCTCACAGGCCTGATCGAGCGACAGCGGTGGGAGCATGGCGGGCATGCGGCCGGCGATCATGGACTTGCCAACTCCAGGCGGACCAAACATGAGCATGTTGTGTTGACCCGCGACCGCAACCAACGCTGCACGCCTGGCCGCAAGCTGCCCCTGAACACCGCGCCAGATGGATGTCTCGTTTTCAGTGAATAGTTGAGAGGCAGTCGAGGGAAACCCGTCGGCGGGCGCATCGAGTTCCTCTCCGCGGGTCAGAAAAGAGACCACCTGACGAAGGGTCGCTGCAAAGCGAATGCGATCCGATCTGCTGAGCGAAACCTCGTCGCGATTGCCGGACGGCAGCACCAGATTGGCCCTGCCCCGGGGATCCCGCAACATGCCAAGCGCCAGAGCGAATGCGCCTCGCACCGGAAGAATATGACCCGTCAGCGACAACTCGCCAAGGAACTCATGTGCCTGAAGGCGCGACTGATGCGCCCCGGTAAGCTGTCCGCTCGCCGCCAGTATGCCCAGAGCCATTGGCAGATCGAAACGACCGGAATCCTTGGGAAGGTCGGCCGGTGCAAGATTGATCGTGATTCGACGCTGCGGGAACTCGAACCCGGAATTGACGATCGCCGCACGAACCCGGTCCCGCGCCTCGCGCACGGCAGTATCGGGAAGGCCGACGATGGAAAACTGGGGCAGGCCATTGGCCAGATCGGCCTCGACACTTACCGGCTGGGCCGTGAGGCCGGATATGGCCCTGGAGTGGATGATCGCAATCGACATCCGGCCATTGTGGTCAGATGAACATCACGCGCCCATCGTCCAGGCGTCTGCCCGGATGCAGGTGGATGATCAGCGGCGGGAAGCCGCAGACTGCTCGAGTTCCGCGATGCGCTTTTCGAGTACGGAAAGCTTCTCAAGTGCACGGGCCAGCACTTCGGCCTGCACATCGAAGTCCTGGCGCGTCACCACATCCATGCGCTGCAAGGCCGATGCGAGCGCCGTCTTCATGTGCTTTTCCACATCGCCGGCAGGTGATGAGCGCATCAACTCGCTGACCTTTTCCTGAAGATCGGAAAAGGCCTTGGGCATGGGCGGAAAGGAGCCGAAAGGCGGAGGTTTGACCATGAATACGAATCTAGCACGGCTTCCAGGAACCGAAACAGGACCACCCTGAAGGTGTCATGGTGGTGCAGGAGCCGCACCTTACTGGTGCAAGATCGCTTGTTCAGATCACAAATTGGTGCCAAAAGAGAGGAAAAGCACCGCAATTTCGTCTTTCCGGCTTGGCATGGCTTTCGCTAGGTCTGCAGGCGATCAATTGGATCGATCGAAACCTGCACAAGGAGCCCTTCATGAAGAAAACCCTCATCGCCCTATCCCTCGCTGCCATGGCCGTGCCGGCACTGGCCCAGCAAAAGGCACCCGAGCCCGACTTCACCATCACCGGGAACTTCGGCATCACGACGGACTATCGCTTCCGCGGCGTCTCGCAATCCAACAAGGATCCAGCCGTGCAGGGTGGCATCGACTTCGCCCACAAATCGGGCTTTTATCTCGGCAACTGGAATTCGAGCGTATCCGAGTGGGCCTCGGCCTACGGCAGCGGCATCGAAATGGACCTCTACGGTGGCTACAAGACCGAAATCGCGGGTGTGGCCGTCGATGCCGGACTGATCTACTACTACTATCCCGGCGCACAGCAGAGTTCCACCAGCACCTTCAATCCCTTCAATACCCGGGAACTCTATGTCGGCTTGGGTTATGGCCCGATCAGCCTGAAGATGTCGCGCACCATGAGCGATCGCTATTTCGGGCTTGGCAAGGGAAACGACACAACGCTCACCAGGGACGCGAGCGGCACCATGTACTACGACGTGACGTACACGAAAGAGATCATGGACAAGACCACGCTCAAGCTGCATTTCGGTTCGCTTGACCTCGCCAACCAGACGCCTGGCACCAGCAGCATCCGCGATTACTCGGTCGGCCTCGCCTACGACGTCTCTGGCTGGATTCTTGGCGCCACCTATGTCAAGACCAGTGGTCTGAGCAAGGCCGCCAAGTCATGGTTCACATCCACCGATGGACGAGGAACCAAGCTGTATGACTCGCAATTCCTCGTGTCCGTAACCAAGACTTTCTGAGCGCGACAGCAACGTCCGCACCCAGCGGCTGTCTCCGGACAGCCCGTCATCCACCCAAGAGGACAACATGAAACTCATCACTGCCATCATCAAGCCGTTCAAGCTCGACGAGGTTCGTGAGGCCCTTTCCGCCATCGGCGTGCAAGGCATCACCGTCACCGAAGTCAAGGGCTTCGGCCGGCAGAAGGGCCACACCGAGCTGTATCGCGGTGCCGACTATGTCGTGGACTTCCTGCCCAAGGTCACGGTCGAGGCGGCAGTTGCCGACGACCTGACCGACAGGGCCATCGAAGCAATCGAGAGCGCTGCCCGCACTGGAAAGATCGGAGATGGAAAGATCTTTGTTTATGACCTGCAGCAGGTCATTCGCATCCGCACCGGCGAAACCGGAAAAGAAGCCCTGTGACTGCCCGCTGAACACTTACCTCAAGAGGCGTTTATGAACCTTTGCACTTCCTCCCTGACCCGGTATGCCAAGCCGATCCTTGCGGCAGCAGGCATGCTTGGCATGGCATCGCTGGCATTTGCCGCCGATGCCCCCGCTGCGGCTGCGCCGCCACCCCCCGTCCCGAACAAGGGCGACACTGCATGGATGATGGTGTCCACCGTGCTCGTCCTGTTCATGATCGTTCCTGGTCTGGCCCTGTTCTATGGCGGCCTGGTGCGGACCAAGAACATGCTCTCTGTCCTGATGCAGGTCATGGTCGGCGCCTCGATGATCTTCGTGCTCTGGGCCATCTACGGATACTCGCTG
>CAYYDO010000107.1:0-4109 GCA_964470595.1 uncultured Burkholderiaceae bacterium
TCAAAGTACGAGCGGGCTGCAGGCCGCTCTGGCTGCCTTTGCCGATGCCGATGGCCTCGCGCTGCTCGATGTGGCCGATGCCCGGCTGCTGCGCGAGATGGGCTGGCGCAAGCCCCTGCTGATGCTCGAGGGGGCGTTCGACACCGGCGATCTCGATGTCATCGCCGAACTCGGCCTCGATGCCGTGGTCGTTGCGGAACACCAGGCCCGCGACCTGATTGCCGCCGCGCGTGTTCCGCCGCGCGTATGGATCAAGCTGAATACGGGCATGAACCGGCTCGGGTTTTCCCCCATCAGGGATGCCGCACTGTTGCGCGAGATCGTGCCTGCGATCTGCGCGAGGCTTGGTGCAGCGCCGGGCTGGATGACCCATTTCTCGGATGCCGATGCGGATCAGGGGTGGTGCACCCAGCTTGCGTGCTTTCAGCAGGCCCTGCCGGCATTGGCGGGCTTGTGCGGTGGCGCGGCCTCGCCGCTCTCGCTGGCCAACACGGCTGCCACCCTGTCGGCCCCGCCGACCCATGCCGACTGGGTGCGTCCCGGCATCGGGCTCTACGGCGGCTCGCCATTTGCCACGCAGCCCGATGGTCGCTCGGCAGAGGATCTCGGTCTGCGCGCGGGACAGGCCTTCACCAGCAGGCTGATCGCCGTGCAGCGCATTGCCGCTGGTGAAACCGTGGGTTATGGCTCGCGCTTTCGTGCGCAACGCGCCAGCCGGATCGGTGTGGTTGCGGCGGGTTACGCCGACGGTTACCCGCGCAATGCCCCCGACGGCACGCCCGTGTGGGTCGCAGGCCGGATCGTTCCGCTTGCAGGCCGTGTGTCGATGGACATGATCACGGTCGACATCACCGATCACCCTGCAGCCGGTGTCGGTTCTCCCGTTGAGCTGTGGGGCACGCAACTGGCGGTCGACGATGTCGCCC
This sequence comes from uncultured Burkholderiaceae bacterium, assembly GCA_964470595.1. GTDB lineage: Bacteria > Pseudomonadota > Gammaproteobacteria > Burkholderiales > Burkholderiaceae_A > Lacustribacter. Next base: position 927 of record CAYYDO010000107.1, read on the forward strand.
GTTGCTGCGACACGATTGGTTACGAGCTGATGACGCGCATCACGGCGCGTGTGCCAAGGGTCATTCATGGCGCGTGAGAAGTCCCGTCATGTGTGCCGCGAATGCGGCGCCTCGCATGCCAAGTGGCAGGGGCAGTGCGAGGGATGCGGCGCCTGGAACACCCTGGAGGAAATCACGGCCACGGCTGTCTCCCGGCCCGGGATCATGCCCGTATCGGTGGCCCCCTCTGCCCGCGCAGTGCGCCTTGCCGATGTGCAGGCGCGCGAGTTGCCCCGCGTGGCCACGGGCAGCGAGGAGTTCGATCGGGTGCTGGGGGGAGGCTTTGTCCCCGGTGGGGTGGTGCTGATCGGCGGCGACCCGGGGATCGGCAAATCCACCCTGCTGCTGCAGGCCATGGTGCATCTGAGCGCCACCTCGGACACCCTCTACGTGAGCGGCGAGGAATCGGTCGATCAGGTGGCCCTGCGTGCACGTCGGCTGGGTCTGGGCGACAGTGCCCTGACGGTGCTTGCGGAGATTCGTCTCGAGGAGATCCTGGCCCAGTTGATGGCGCAGCGCCCCACACTGGCCGTGATCGACTCGATCCAGACCCTGTACAGCGATGCCCTTACGGCGGCCCCGGGTTCGGTCTCGCAGGTGCGCGAATGTGCGGCACGCCTCACCCGCTGGGCCAAGGAGAGCGGCTGCACCGTCGTGCTGGTGGGGCATGTCACCAAAGAGGGCACGCTGGCGGGTCCCCGCGTGCTCGAGCACATCGTCGATACGGTTCTCTACTTCGAAGGTGATGCCCATGCATCGTATCGGGTTATCCGGGCCATCAAGAACCGTTTCGGAACGGTCAACGAGATCGGTGTGTTCGCCATGACCGATCGCGGATTGAAGGCGGTGAGCAATCCGTCAGCACTGTTTCTTTCACCGGGTCATCTGGGGCTGGCTGGCGAGCAGCAGGTGGCGGGCTCCTGCGTGCTGGTGACCCAGGAAGGCAGTCGCCCATTGCTCGTGGAAATCCAGGCGCTCGTCGATGCCGCGCACGTGCCCAATCCGCGCCGGCTTTGCGTGGGGCTTGAGCCACAGCGACTGGCCATGCTGCTGGCAGTCCTGCATCGTCATGCGGGCATTGCCTGTCACGACCAGGATGTCTTCGTCAACGCAGTCGGTGGTGTGCGCATTGCGGAACCTGCTGCCGATCTTGCAGTGCTGCTGGCGGTCGTCTCGTCGCTGCGTGACCGTGCCCTGCCACGCGGGCTGGCGGTGTTTGGCGAGATCGGGCTGGCTGGCGAGATCCGTCCGGCACCGCGCGGTCAGGAGCGTCTTCGCGAGGCAGCCAAGCTCGGATTCTCGAAGGCGCTCGTGCCGGCAGCCAATGCGCCCCGCAAGCCCATCGAGGGCCTCGAGGTCATTGCGGTCTCACGTCTGGAGGATGCGCTCGAGCAGATGCGTCGCAGTGCGTCGTCCTGATCGCACCGCGCTTTCGATGGTCGCGGGGTAGCCCGCTTCCAGGTCGTCCGCGCAGCGCCAGATGCGCGGCACGCCGCTTTCGCCGCGCCGCGCGCTGTCGCCCGCTTCGGGCAGTCCGGGCACGCAGGCCCAGGTGGCCTGCCTTTCGCGGATCCATCGTTGCGGCAGGCTGCGGATATCTATGCCGAGCTGCCGGGCCAGCTGCTGTGCAAGCAGTCGCGCCAGTTGCACGCGGTCGCCTGCGCCCGTCGCATCTGTCCTGCTCGGGACATCATGGCCCCCGGGCAGCGTATCGCCAGGCGCATCGGTATCCGGCATCTGCGCGCTGATCACCAGCGCGAGCAATCCGGGTCGCTGCACCATCACCTGCGCAAGATGCGGCAGTTGCGGCTGCGGATTGAACACGGCCCAGTCGGGAAGCTGTCGCAGGCGTTGCGCGCAGGAATCATTGATTGCGATCCAGATGGTGGTGATTGCCGATGGCTTCAATTGCGACCAGCGTCGCGATGCTTGCGTCTCGGGCAGACCGGAATCCCGCCATACCCTGCGACTTGCCTCGAAGGGCAGGGCCATCACGGCGTGATCGACCGTCATCGTCGCCGCGCGGCCATGCTGCTGCAGGTGCAGACAAAGCGCGCCGCCATCTCGCGTGTCGATCGTCGTCACCCGGGTGCCGGGCGTGAGCGCAACGCCGGCTCGCGTCAGTGCGGCGCACAGAGGCTCCACGCCGTCGCGATCCAGATCGCTCGCGGGCGTGAGTACCCGGGTGGCATCCCGCGGCCCGCCAAGCGAATCCCGCAGCACCTGAACGAGCACCGCCGCATCGGCCTGTTCGAGAGGCGTGTTCAGCGCACCTTCGGTGAGCGGACGCCAGAAGTGCGCGATCAGCGCCTCGGGTGTGCGATGTTCAGCGAGCCAGGCGCCGGCGGTGAGATCCGGATGCGGCGGCTGCCATCCATTGGCGACCAGGCGGCCCAGCAGGCGGGCCATATGCAATCGCCAGGACAGGGGCCAGCCACGCGGTCCGCACCCCGGAACGGCACCGAGCAGCGCCCGCCAGGGCCAGCCGGTATCGGGAATCTGCCAGTCCTGATCGCGTGCGCCATCGACTCCGACCCCGCACCAGCGCAATGGCCGGCCATCCCATGGGGGCGCACCCGCTTCGCGAAGCATCGCAAATGTCTCGGAGTAGGCACCGATGGTCAGGTGCTGGCCGTTGTCGATGCGCAGCACTCGTCCGTCGTCGAGGTGCCAGTCGAGGCCGCGGGCGCGTCCGCCGAAATGCGGTGCGGCCTCCAGAAGGAATACCTGCAGACCGGGTCGGGCCGACAGACGCAGCGCACAGGCCATGCCCGCCCAGCCGCCGCCGATCACCGCAACCCGGCGGGGAGCGGTCATGCCGGCATGAAACCGATCGATGTGCGCCAGGCCAGCCAGGCCTTGCGTGCGGGGGCCACCGATATGCGCTGGTCGAGTACCCGGAAGGATTCGGATTCGACCAGTCGCAGCAACTCGCGGTACACCGCCGCCATGATCAGGCCGGGGCGCTGTTGGGAGCGCTCGCCCGAGGGCAGGGTGGCGATGGCCTGGTCGTAGAGTTGATGCGCGCGCCGGGACATGTCGGCCAGCAGCGCCTCGAAGGGCTTGCTGTGCTCGCAGCGCAGAATGCTGGCAGGGTCGACGCCGTGCTCGCTGATGGCCTGCGCGGCCAGATAGATGCGCCCG
>CAYYDO010000107.1:4119-7267 GCA_964470595.1 uncultured Burkholderiaceae bacterium
CCGACATCGCGAATGATGTTGGTGTACTGCAGGGCACGTCCGAGCATCAGCGCGTAATCGAGCGTGGCGGGCGAAGGCGTGCCGAAGATGCGTGCGCACAGCAACCCCACGGCACCCGCCACCTTGTCACAGTAGGCATCGAGATCCGTCCACGTTGCGTAACGATTCTGCGTGATGTCCATCTGGCAGCCGGCAATGATGTCCTCCAGGCACGCGCGTGGCAGATCGAAGCGGCGCACGGCGGGAAGGAGTGCCTGGCCCACCGGGTGTTCGGGGCGGTTCTCGAACAGCCGCTCGACCTCGGTTTTCCACCAGGCCAGCTTCACGGCCGCCAGCTGCGGCTCGGAACACTCATCCACGACATCGTCGACTTCCCGGCAGAAGGCATACACCGCAGTGACCGCCGCACGGGGTTGCGGCGGAAGAATGCGAAAGGCGGCGACCAGATTCGATCCGCTTGCAGCCGCTTTCGTTTGGCAGTACTCGTCAGGCGTCATCTCGCATCAGCAATGCATGAATGGCTCGCAACATTAACACCGGCAGTCGACTCGCCGGAATCGTGGGAGACGATGTCCACACGGCCCTGGGGTCGTGCAGCACGCGTCGGCAGATCTCGTGGCCGCCCTGCAGGGTCAGTGCGATTTCGAGTGCCAGACGCCTGCGCCCGGGCAGGCCGCTTGCCATGAGCAGGGATGGCAGAGCCCTGCCTGCATGCAGGCTCTGCAGCGCCCACAGCGCCATCCGCTTCGGCAATTCCCCGGCGGACGCGCCCGGTGGTTCATGGTGTACCGGACCGTCAACGGCCGTGTCGGTGGTCTGCGCGGCCGATGACTCCGATACCGGCGACTGCGCCAGCCACTGTGGCGGCCACCATGTCATCGGCGCGTAGACCCGACCACGGCGCAGATCCTCACCCATGTCCTGCGCGAAGTTCGCCAGCTGCAGGCCGGTGCAGATGTGATCGGATGCAGTCATGCAGCGCGCGTGATGCGGTGTTGTGTGGATACCGGCAAATCCCAGCACCATGCGCCCCACGGGTGCGGCTGACCGCATGCAGTAGTCGCGCACATCGGATTCCTCCGCCATGGCGCGAAACAGCACATCCTGGCGAAACGCGCTGAGCAGATCCCGCGCGGCATCGGTCGCGAGTCCGGCACGCGCAAGACACTGCTGTAACGCTGCGGCGATGGCCTGCAGCGCAAGCGCGGTATCGTCGGCCCGGTCAGTGCGCGGGGCAGGGACCGGGGCGGCATTGTCCGGGCGCTGATCGGGACCCTCCCGCAGCCCCTCATCGAGACTCTCGAGCCGGGCAAGCCTGACCGGCGGGCTGCTGCTGCCCTCGTCGGCAATGTCATCAGCGGTGCGGGCGAAGCGATAGAGCGCGAGGACAGGTGCACGCATCTGTGGGGGCAGCAGCCACGAGGCCACCGGGAAATTCTCGTAATGCTCCCCGCCGTGATAGGCCCTCCCGTGGTGTGCCGCGCTCATCCGGGAATTCTAAGTAGAATGGCGGATGGACGTCGGGCAGTCGGGCGAAGGTGGCGAAATTGGTAGACGCACCAGGTTTAGGTCCTGACGCCGCAAGGTGTGCGGGTTCGAGTCCCGCCCTTCGCACCATCCGATCAACCCGTAACCCCGGCGCAGGTCCCGCGCCTTCCAATCAGACTCGCGATTTATGACATCCACCAGTTCCGTTCCGGCCGCCGCCAGTTCACTCGAGCGTCGCCTCCAGATTTCAGTTTCCATCTCCGACATCGATCAGGAGGCCCGCAAGCGTCTTGCACGCATCAGCAAGAGCGTCAAGATGCCCGGCTTTCGTCCGGGCAAGGTCCCCATGAAGGTGGTGCAGCAGAGCTACGGCGCGCAGGCCCAGTCCGAGGCGCTGGGTGACGTCGTCAGTCGTGCGGTCAGCCAGGCCGTGAGCGAACAGAATCTGCGTGTTGCCGGCCAGCCATCGGTGGCCCCCGTCACCGAAGGGGAGGCGCCCGAGGGTGCATTGCGCTTCGAAGCCGTCTTCGAGGTGTTCCCCGAGATCACCTGCCCGGATGTCACCGCCATCGAGGTCAGTCGTGTCATCTGCGAGGTCAGCGATGCCGATCTCGAACGCACGCTCGATACCCTTCGGCGTCAGCGGACGGTCTTCGAGGCGGTCGACCGGCCCTCCGAAAAAGGCGATCGCGTCACGGTCGATTTCAAGGGCGAGATCGATGGTGTCGCCTTTGCCGGGGGCACGTCGGAAAACTTCCCCTTCGTGCTCGGCGATGGCTCGATGCTGCTCGAGTTCGATCAGGCCGCCACCGGCATGAAGGCGGGCGACACCAAGACCTTCCCGATGAAGTTCCCCGACGACTATCACGGCAAGGAGGTTGCCGGAAAACTCGCCGTCTTCACGATCAAGGTGCGGGAAGTGGGCGCAGCCAATGTTCCGCAACTCGATGCCGAGTTCGCGCGCAGCATGGGGATTGCCTCGGGCGATCTGGAACAGCTGCGCAGCGATGTACACAAGAATCTCGTGCGCGAGGTGACGGGTCGTTGCCGATCCAAGACCAAGGCGTCGGTCATGGAAGCGCTCGAAAACCTCGCCGCCTTCGATGTGCCGCGCGCACTGGTCGACACCGAGTCGCAGCGGCTGGCCGATTCCGCACGCCAGGACATGATGGCGCGTGGCATGAACGTGAAGGATGCCCCGATTCCTGCCGAACTCTTCAAGGATCAGGCAATACGCCGGGTCAAGCTCGGTCTGCTCATCGGCGAAATCGTGCGTGCGCAAAACCTCACGGCCCCGGCCGACAAGGTGCGTGCCCTGATCGAGGAAATGGCCTCCGCGTATGAGCGTCCGCAGGATTTCGTGAACTGGTTCATGAACCAGCCGCGTCAGCGCGCCGATGCCGAGGCGGCTGTCATCGAGAATCAGCTCGTGGACTGGGTGCTGTCGCAGGCCAGAGTCGTCGACCGCACAATCAGCGTCGAGGAACTGATGGCCGAGGGCGCTCCGGCATGATTTCCCCAGCACTCTCCCGCGACAATCTGATCTTCGGAGGTACATCGTGATGAACGGCCAATTCAGTGCCGGCCCCATGGGCGGGCCGGTCCAGCAGTTTTCCGAGCCGATGGGCCTTGGTCTGGTGCCCATGGTGATCGAGCAGTC
>CAYYDO010000108.1:0-7248 GCA_964470595.1 uncultured Burkholderiaceae bacterium
GGCGGGGTGGCAGAGTGGTTATGCAGCGGCCTGCAAAGCCGTGGACGCCGGTTCGATTCCGACCCCCGCCTTCCTCCCCCCTTTCCCCTTCTGCTGCAAACTGCGGTGCGACTGCATCGCCCAGGCTTCCGTGCGCCCCGGGCATGACCGCTTCCGGCTTTCTTCTCTCCCCACCCGCTCGACGTTTCCACCCTTCCGTAGTATTGCCATGCGCGCATCATCCACGCTGTGAGTGTTGTTTCTAGGTGTATTCCAGCCCATCAACAGGTGTGAAAACTTGTTTCGTTTAGAGAGATTTTTTGCCTGAACCACACAAGTTTAAGTTATTGAAATATCGAAATAAAAAATCTATATGCGAGAAACATTCCTTTATTTATTTTCATATTTTGATAATAAATTGCAAAATTCAGGGAATTGTTTGACGCCAATCAACTCTATAGTAAGCATCAAGTCTCTCGTTTCGAGGGCAAGCGCTAGCCGCCTCCAGGGGCACACTTCGTGGAACAGATTTCGTTATCAGGCAATTTGTGGATTGATCTGCGCAGGAAACTCGCCGATCTCGAATCCCAGACCTCATATGGCAAGCTCGACGCGCTGACCCAGCGCCTGCTCGAGTGGATTCACATGCGCACAGGCTCAGGCGATCTGCTCTATGTGCAGGAGATCGTCATGCAGTCCGGTGTGGCCTCGCCCGCAACGATTCACAAGGGTCTCGTCTCGCTGGAGCGCGCCAAGCTCATCTCGCTCAGGGTAGACGCTGACGACGCGCGGCGTCGTATCGTGGCGCCCACCAGCCGGGCCGATGCTATGCTCGGCGAACTGGCTCAGGGCCTGGAGGCATGGATTGCCGAGCGTTGCGCGATGGAATCCAGCGGCGGGGCGTCAGACAAGGCGCGTCAACGCATCCGCTGATTCTTCGCCCTGTGCGCCATCGAAACAGGGGGTGTGGTCATGCAGCGCAGGTCATTTATTTCGGCGGGGGCCGGCCTCGGACTCTCCCTGGCCATTCCACTTCGCGCCCAGACGGCCTATCCATCGCGTACCGTCCGGATCATTGCTCCCGTTCAACCGGGCGGTGGGGTCGATCTGGTGGCCCGCACCATCGCTGATCAGCTGTCCAAACCCCTGCGTCAATCATTTGTCGTCGAGAACATATCCGGGGGTGGAGGCATCGTTGGTTCAATGACGGCCAAGCGTGCCGCGCCAGATGGTCACACGCTCTTTCTCTCCTATGTGGGCACGCACGGCACCAACCCCGCCGTGCGCAAACTGCCTTACGACGCCATGGCCGATTTCACGCATGTGGCCATGGTGGCGGGCACACCCAATATTCTGGTGGTGCCCTCGATGGTCCCCGCTTCGAGCATGAAGGAATTCCTTGCCTATGCCCGTGGCAATGTCGGGAAACTCAGTTATGGATCAGCGGGCACGGGCACCCTCACGCACCTTGCCATGGAGCAGTTCAAACTGGCGGCTGACATCTTCCTGACGCATGTTCCCTACCGTGGTATCGGCCCGGCACTGACCGATACGATGGGCGGTCAGACGCAGGCGATGCTTCCCGGCCTGGCAGCCGCCATGCCGCACATCCGCTCAGGTCGTATCAAGCCGATTGCAGTCACGGGCAGGGCCAGGCATCCGCTTCTGCCCCAGGTCCCCACACTGGATGAACTGGGCTTCAAGGGGTTCGAGGGGGTGCAGTGGTACGGCATCTCCGGGCCGGCAGGCATGCCGGCCGATGTCGTTGCGACACTCAATGGAGAGATCAACAAGGCACTGATGCTCGACGAGGTGCGCAGGAAGTTCAGCGTCGAGGCGCTCGATCCCATGCCGATGACACCGGCAGAGTTCACGAAGTTCATTCAGGCCGATATACAGCGCTGGGTCAGAGTGTCGAAAGACCGCGGCATCGTCATTACGGATTGATTCATGGCACGCAATACCAACGTTCAGGCAGATCATCATGCGCCGGCCGTGACCCGGCAACTCGCGCAATTCATCGCAGGCCATCCCTCCCGCGGGTGGGACGATGTCGTTGATCGCGAGGCCCATCGCACATTTGCCAACTGGGTCGGATGTGCCCTGGGGGCCGCCCGACACGAGACCGTGAATGCCGCGCTGGCGGCCGTGCGGGGGCTAGCGCCTGCACCCCAGGCGGGTCTGCTCGGACGACCCGAGCGCGTGGACATGGCGAATGCGGCGCTGATCAACGGCATCAGTTCGCACACCTACGATTTCGACGATACCCACCTCAAGACCATCATTCACCCTGCGGGACCTGTTGCGTCTGCAGCACTCGCTCTCGCAGAGTGTCGTGGCCTCTCCGGTCGGGATGTCATCGATGCACTGGTCATCGGCGTCGAGGTCTCCTGTCGCGTGGGCAATGCCATCTATCCACATCACTATGACCGCGGCTGGCATATCACCGGCTCGACGGGCATGCTGGGGTCTGCCGCAGCCTGCAGCCGACTGCTGCGGCTCAGTGCCGAGCAGACGCAGATGGCGCTTGGAATTGCCGCCTCGCAGCCCATCGGGCTGCGCGAGCAGTTCGGCACCATGACCAAGCCCTTTCATCCGGGAGCAGCGGCCAAGGCGGGTTTGATGTCGGCCTTGCTTGCGCGGCATGGTTTCACCTCCTCGCCGCGTGCGCTCGAAGCACCGCGGGGCCTGCTGCAGGTGTTTTCCGACAAGGTGGACTGGACCGAGATATCCCGCGGTCTGGGCGAATCATGGGAGATCGCGCTGAACACCTACAAGCCTTTTGCCTGCGGCATCGTGATCCATCCCAGTATCGATGGCTGCGTCCAGTTGCGCGAGCGCGGCATTACGCCCGAGCTGGTTCGCAGCATTCACATCAAGGTGCATCCGCTGGTGCTCGAACTCACCGGCAAGAAGACCCCGCGCACTGGTCTTGAGGGGAAGTTCAGCGTCTATCACTCCTGTGCCGTTGGTCTGATTCACGGGCGTGCCGGCGAACACGAATACACCGATGCTGTGGTGAACGATCCGCGTGTGGTGGCATTGCGCGACAAGGTCAGCGCCGAGATCGATGAGTCGATCGCCGAGGACGCGGCCGATCTTGAACTGGTGACGGCAGACGGCGTGGTGCATCGCGTCCATGTGGCGCACGCCGTGGGCAGCCTGGCGCAGCCAATGTCAGATGCACAACTGCGCGAAAAGTTTGTCGGTCAGGCGTCGGCAACGGTTGGGGCTCAGGCTGCTCAGGCCATGTTCGATACCGCGATGTCCGTCGCCCGGATTCCGGGCCCGGTCCGGCTCGGCGGGTTCATCACGCCAGGCAGCACGCCCTGATCGCTCAGGGTTCCGGCTTGATGCCCTTGCAGAGAAACACCAGCACCACCCCCTCGTGGGTCGACGGGGTGGCAAAGCGTGGCATGGCCGAGCGCATATAGGTGCTCTCGAATACGGTGTCGCCCTTGCCCTCGGGCTCTGAAAACATCTGGGTGGCCAGTTCGCCGTAGAGGTTGCGTCGGCAATCGACCTGCACATAGTCCTTGCGTGATCGATACGCGAGCAGGGTGCGCGCCTGCATGGGATTGGGCGCGAGATCGAAGCGCTGCTCCTGTTTGAAGTCGAGTCGAATCCAGGTACGCAGGATGTCCCGACCCGCGCCAACCTGGAAATTCGCATCGGTCGACACCGATACGCTGGTCAGATCAGCGATCTTCTCGAAGGCTGCATGGCCAGCCGACGGCAGCGCGGCTAGCGCAGCTGCGAAAACGGCAGTGATCAGTCCTGAATTCACGCTCATGCACGGTGTAACGGTTGTCCTGCGGCCCGGGTTTATTTCCGGCGATGTTCACTCCGCAAGTGTGGGTCGGGCCAGTGCCGGCAGACGGTCATCAGCCGGTGTTGCAACCGCGAGCCATGCCTTTTGCAAACCCGCAAATGCAGCGACGGGATCGGCATCCCCCACGATGGCCTGAATGACGGATGCGCCGGCACATCCCGTCTGACGTATCGCCGGAAGGCGATCCAGAGTCACCCCTCCGATACCGATGACCGGGTGGGGAATCAATCGTGTCCAGTAATGCAGATTGGCAATACCCTGAGGAATCCAGGGCATGGCCTTTACACGCGTGGGAAAGAGCGGACCGCAGGCCACATAGCTCGGTCCCATCCCAAGTGCGCGTGCAACCTCCCAGAATGCATGCGAGGAGACGCCCAATCGAATCCCCGCCCGCTGCAGGGCATCGAGATCCGCCGTCAGAAGGTCTTCCTGACCAAGGTGAACACCGTAGGCACCGGCTTCGAGTGCAACACGCCAGTGGTCGTTGATGAAAAGCTGACACTGCGGGTAGGACTCGGCCATGCGCGTGGCCCGCAGGATATCGTTGTGAACCGTATCTGAGACAACGTCCGATTTGATACGCAGTTGAAGAATTCTGGCGCCCGCATCGAGCATCAGTTGCAACTGCGCCAGGTTGTCCACGATCGGATAGATGCCCGGGGTGGGGTCCCGCATTTCCGGGAAATCGGCACTGGCCGGACGAAACGAGTCGGCAGGCGCGCTGTCATGCCATGTCGGCATGCGTGCGTGTTCCAGATGCGCTCCGAGCGGGAAGTCCTCATCGTTGCCCCGTTCTGCCGGTGCAAACAGCGCGAGGACGCAGGCATCCTCGAGAACATAACCCCGGTCCTGCCAGGTCGAGATGCGCGCCCGGAGTTCAGACTCTGTTGGACTGCCCCGGCCAGCGGCGATTGCCGACGGCGAACAGAGGATGTCGGCCGACACCCTTGGCGTGCGCAGGGCAAGACCATGGCGCCCATTACGCTCAATCGGGCTGACTCGGGACTCGCTCATGATTGTTTCGTTGCCGGGCATGGAGCGACCTGTCATGGCTGTGTCTGCAATGGAGAGTCCTTCAATGAAGAGTCCTTCAATGGGGATGGTTAGAGGGTGAAAGGCTGGCCTGTCACCGGGGTGGATGGCGTGGCAAAGGCCTGCGATGGGATGATGCCCGCCCTGTAGCCTGCCCTTCCCGCGCGGATGGCGTCGCGGAAAGCGGCCGCCATGGTCACGGGGTTTTGTGCCTGCGCAACGGCGGAATTGAGCAACACGCCGTCAAAGCCCAATTCCATGGCAAGCGCCGCATGAGACGGCGCACCGATACCGGCATCGATGATCAGGGTGATATTCGGGAATCGACCGCGCATGCGGCTCAGCGCCTCGCGGTTGGTGATGCCCTGGCCGGAGCCAATCGGTGAGGCCCACGGCATCAGAATGCGGCAGCCTGCATCCACGAGACGCTGCGCGGCAATGATGTCCTCTGTGCAATAGGGGAACACATCGAATCCCAGCTTCACGAGTTGACGAGCGGCGGTGACGAGCTCAAAGGTGTCGGGCTGCAGGGTGTAGTCATCACCCACCACTTCGAGCTTGATCCAGTTGGTCTCGAACATCTCTCGGGCCATCTGCGCCAGCGTGACGGCCTCGTCCGCTGTCCGGCAGCCGGCCGTGTTGGGAAGAATGCGGCGGCCCGAGCGGCGCACCAGATCCCACCAGCTGCGACCGCCGGCAGATGACACGTTGGCCGCCTGTCGCTTGATACCCATGGTGAGCACCTCCGATTCCGAAGCCTGAATCGCAGCCTCGAGCACCTGAGGGGATGGGTAGCCGGCCGTACCCAGCAGAAATCGGCTGGTCAGGGTCGTGCTGTAGAGATGGATGGGGTCATCAGTCGGCGTGGTCATGTTCAGCCGCCGGTGATCGGTTCAAAGGTCATGATGTGGTCTCCTGCGACAAGGCGTGTATCGCCGCGTTGATCCCGTGCGATGAAACGGCTGTTGACTGCGGTGGCACAACTTTTCTGCCCGATACCCAGATCATCGAGCAGGGTGGCCAGTGTGCAGCCGTCGGCGCACTGCACCTCGGCACCATTAAAGAAGATCTGCATCGGCAAGAGCATCCTCGACCACGGCCGGGGCCAGCAGCCAGCCATGTCGAAACAGGCCGTTGATGCGCGACAGGCCGGGTTCGGTGCGCACCAGCGGCAGATTGTCCGGTGTGGCAGGGCGCAGGTTGACATCGGTCCACAGGATGCGCGCCTCGGCCAGTGCGGGGAAGATGCTGAATGCCGCAGACAGCAGCTCCATCACGCTCTGCACCGAGATCGGCGAGCGGTCCTCACTCTCGATTTCGGTCGCGCCGATCACCACCTGATCGCCCGGTCGGGGCACCACATAGACGCGCCAGCGCGGATGCAGCAGTCGGACGGGGCGGTGAAGTCTGAACCCAGGTGCCGACAGAACGATCACCTCGCCACGCACGCCCCGGATCGGCAGGTCTGAGGCGGCTCCCACGCCGCGGGTGTCGATGGTCCAGTCGAAGACGTGTGGGGTGCCATCGACTGTCGTGATACGACCTGCAGAAACATCCTGTACGGTCTGGCCGAATCGCCACCGCACATCCTCCATCGCGTGGAACAGACTGCGCATCGCGAGCGGCGGGCACAGATGACCTTCGCCGACAAGTCGCCATGCGTACAGCGATCCCTTCAGATCGGGCGCAAGCGGCGCGATCTCATGCCCCTGCAACTGAATCAGCTTGGCCGGGTCCGGATCGAGCAGCCGCAGCACCCTCTGCGCCGAACCATGATCGCTGGCATGGCAGACCATCAGACTGTCATTCAGACACAGCCCCAGGGGTGATGGCGATGCACTCTGCCCGGGCAGGCGATCGCCCAGTGCGTGGTCAATGTCCTGCCAGATGCCGAGGGAACGCAACCCCAGGTCCCTGACCAGGGGGCCACCGCACTCCATCTCGGCAATCGGACTCAGCATGCCGGCAGCCGTCCAGCCGGCTGCGCGCGGCATTCCGGGTTCGGGTGATGGCGATGAGCAGGACTCGAAAACCGTCACCTCATGCCCTGCCTGCAGACAGCGCCAGGCGGCCATCCGACCGGCAACACCAGCACCGGCGATACCAATGCGCTTCATGCCTTGTGATAGACCTTTGCTCCGGTGCGGATGAATTCGACTGACTTTTCCGACATTCCGCTGGCCAGTGCCTGATCTTCGGATACGCCCTTGCGGGCCGCATAGTCCCGCACATCCTGGGTGATTTTCATGCTGCAGAAGTGCGGGCCGCACATGCTGCAGAAGTGCGCCACCTTCATGCTTTCCTTGGGCAGGGTCTCGTCGTGATAGGCCTTGGCGGTATCCGGATCCAGACCCAGGTTGAACTGGTCATTCCAGCGGAACTCGAACCGGGCCTTGGAGAGTGCA
>CAYYDO010000109.1:0-7137 GCA_964470595.1 uncultured Burkholderiaceae bacterium
TCTTCCACAAAGACGACAGTCATCGCGGACCCGTCTGTCCTATTGCAGAAACACTGCAAAGCATTTGCCGATTCCTGCATGAACTGCCGACCGGTTATGCCGTATTCTGCCGCGTTCAGCCAAAAACCGGCACACATCCCTCCGCGATGTCACGTATGACACCTACCTTCCTCTCTCCCGACACATCGTGCGACAGCACCATGAGGTCTGCCCGATCCATGAGCAGGATCGGATACCGGATCATTGCTGCCATGACCGCACTGGGCATCGGCCTGCTGACAGGCATGGCCGACGCCACGCAGAGTGGTCAGAACGCCAATCCAACGCCGGGTGGTTCCCGTTCGGGTGCGGTGCAGCCCCTGATCAGCCCGCAGGAGTTGCGCACCCTGGTTGACCAGCGCAATGTGCGCGTGCTCGACATCCGTGAACTCACCCAGGGCGACGGCATCACACCCAACTACGCAGCAGGCCACATCCCGGGAGCAGTCGCCGCGCCCTATTCCTACATCCGTGGCCCGGAATCCAATCCTGGCCAGGTCCCCTCCGACGGCGAACTGACCCGACTGTTTCGCGAATGGGGCATCACCCCGGACAGCCATGTCGTGATCGCACACACCGGAGCCGACGGCAGCGATTTCGGAGGCGCCGCACGCTTCTACTGGACACTCAAGCTGGCCGGTATAAAGCGCATCTCCATCCTCGATGGCGGCTTCGGCGCATGGGGTGCCCTGAAGTATCCCATCGACACCCGAACCACACTGATCACGCCGTCCACGATCTCGGTGCGTCTCGACAAACGCCAGATTCCCACGACCGCCGAAGTCGCTGATCTCATCCGCCAACGCGACAGTGGAAAGCGCTCCCTGCTGCTCACCGACTCCCGATCGGAAGACTATTTCAAGGGCACCGAGCGACACTCATCGGCAGCACGTGCCGGCACCCTGCCCGGTGCACGCAACCTCGATCATGAGGAGTGGTTTCAGCTCAACACCGGACGTCTGCTGCCGAAAGCCGATCTCACTGCAATCGCGACGGCGGCGGGCCTGCTCGGTCCCGGAGACGTAATCAGCTTCTGCAATACGGGGCACTGGAGTGCCACCACCTGGTTCGTGCTCTCGGAGATCCTCGGGCGGCCCAATGTCCGGATGTACCCGGATTCAGCCGTGGGGTGGTCGAAATCACGCCAGCCCATGGACAACGAACCACCACGCCAGAAGGTGCTGATCAACCAGTTGCGGGACGCCATCAGCAACCTGCGCAACTGATGCACCGTCTCACGCTTCTCGCACCGGCACTTGTCGGATGGTTGGTCATCACATGGGAGGCGGGTCTGCGTGCCGGCTTCCTGCTGCTTCTGGGTCTGGGTTTTGGTGCTGCCCTGAGCGCGGCCCGCTTCGGATTCACCACCGGCTGGCGCAGTCTGCTCCTGCATCGTGATCCATGGGGCATGGTCGGGCAGATGCTGCTGCTCGGACTCTGCGCCGCCGTGGCACTGCCCCTGATCGACCAGCATGCGAATGAGATCACCGGGGCTGTCGCCCCCATCACCTGGGGTCTCGTCCTCGGGGCCCTCGTGTTCGGGGCGGCGATGCAACTCGCCGACGGCTGTGGCTCGGGCACACTCTACAAGGCAGGCGCCTCATCACCGACTTCATGGGTCGTGCTGCCGGCATTCATCGCCGGCAGCTTTCTTGGCGCATCCCACCTGGAGGCCTGGAACGCTCTTGGCGGGCCCCTGCAATTGATCGGGATGCAGAAAACGGCAGAGCCTGTCGATTTCACGCAGTCACTGGGTACCCCATTGGCGCTGATGCTCACCCTTGGCGCTTGCGCCGCAATCAGTCTGCTGACCCTCGCCCTGACGTCACGCGGCGATATCCCGGACACCCGCTGGCCGCCGCTGTCTCGGCGCTGGATGTGGGGTGCGTGCGTGCTGGCACTGCTCTATGCGGCCCACCTGCTGGTTGCAGGTCAACCCTGGGGCATTGTCTACGGGCTGGGGCTCTGGGGTGCCAAGCTGGTTTCCGCTACAGGCGTGGATCTGTCTTCAGACTCTTTCTGGGGTGCCGCCCCTCATGCGCAACGGATCGTTGAACCCGTGCTCTGGGATACCACATCGGTAACGAATATCGGCCTGCTCTATGGCGCGATGGTCGCGAGCCGCTGGCGCAACCATCGTTTCCATCTCAAGGACTGGCCGGGATCCCGGCAACTGATCATCAGCATCGGCGCAGGGCTTCTGATGGGCTACAGCTCCCGACTCGCCTTCGGGTGCAATGTTGGCGCATACCTTGGTGGCATCGCATCCGGCAGTCTTCACGGCTGGCTTTGGCTGGCGTTCGCATTCATCGGTTCCATCGTCG
Organism: uncultured Burkholderiaceae bacterium; assembly: GCA_964470595.1. GTDB lineage: Bacteria > Pseudomonadota > Gammaproteobacteria > Burkholderiales > Burkholderiaceae_A > Lacustribacter. Next base: position 2,364 of record CAYYDO010000109.1, read on the forward strand.
GCGTCCGACTGCGCCTGAAAGCGGGAATCTCATGACCCGTGGTGTCATCCTGTTCTGGGCCGTGGTTGTCATTCTCCTGACACTCGACTACGCTGCCCTGGGTCATCCGCGCGTCGAACCAGCACCATTTGCACTTGGAAGCGGCGAGATCACCAGCAGCGGACACTGCTCCGGGAGGTAAACACATGGGACTGTTCTTCTTCGGCAAGGCCGACCCCGATGAGGTCTCCTCTGCTCCTCGGGCGGACTGTGCCCTGTGCACCGGCGACGGTGGACGACTCCTGTGGAGGGGCGCTTACTGGCGTGCGATCACGCCCGACGACCCAGCGCTTCCGGGCTTTGTCCGACTCGTGCTCAATCGCCACTGCACGGAATTGACCCAGATCGCCACCATTGAGCAGACACAACTGTTCAAGTTGCTGATCGCCATCGAAAAAAACATGCGCAGCATCCTTCGACCTGACAAGATCAATATCGCCAGCCTCGGGAATCAGGTGGCCCATCTTCACTGGCACATCATTGCGCGCTGGCAGGACGATCCTTTCTTCCCCGATTCGATATGGTCGCCGGAGCGCCGCAGAGATGCGGCGCCTGAGTTGCAGGATCGCCAGCAGCGCGCGCAACTTCTGTTCACCGAGCTGCCCACCCTCTGCAGCAAGACCATCTACTGAGACCCCGTGCGCGCACGGGTCAGACGATCCCTGACGGCCTCCCAGGCAGGTGCATGCGGCGGATCCTCGATCAGCAGATCCGATACAGCGGCGTGGTCTGCGTCATGAAGAGCGGCGTACATCTTGCGGGCGTAATCCTGTGGATCATCCGGCATGATCCGCTGCCACAACCCACCCTCGATACGCATGTCTGCAATCTGAAGGGGTGATCCGATACACAAGCAGCCCGGGCGCCGACAACCGGCAACCGCCAGCAGCATCTGAGCGCGCGAAAGCAGCTGTATACGGGCGCGAGGTGCGTAATGCGCCTCGAGAGACCCCGATACCCTCGGCGACGGGTTGCCCTCCCCCGACGTGTCAATGGCGGGACCGGTATCCTGAAGACAGGCGAGAATCGCTGCCCGCGGGACACCACCGGGTCGAAGTATCCTGGGCCCGGAGCGGCTCAGATCCACGATGGTGGATTCAACACCGACCTGACATGCGCCGCCATCGAGGATCACGTCGCAACCATCCATGCGGGGACCAACCCCACGCAGCACATGATCGGCAGTGGTCGGACTCACGGAACCAAAGATATTGGCCGATGGGGCTGCAATCACACCACTACCCACGCGAGAAAATGCACGCAGCAACGCCATTGCGACCGGGTGATCGGGAACACGGACGCCAACGGTGTCCTGCCCTCCGGTGACCTGATCCGGTATTCCATCTGCCCGCGGCAGAATCAGCGTCAACGGCCCCGGCCAGAACGTCCTGGCCAGGACATCTGCCGCCTGCGGCCAGTGTCTCGCGAGCTGTCTTGCTGCCTGAATGTCGGCAACATGAAGGATCACCGGATGATCTGCCGGGCGACCCTTCACCTCGAAGATGCGCCTTACCGCCTGCGGATTCAGGCCATCGGCCCCGAGGCCATAGACCGTCTCGGTAGGGAACGCCACCAGACCGCCTTCGCGCAAACGATCTGCCGCGCGCAGGATCGAATCGTCGTCGGCGACCATCCGGCGTGCACCCGACGGATCCACCTCATGCACCCGCTGCAAGTGCCCGACCGACATCCAGACCAAGAATATCCGCCACCAGTTCGGCTCGCCTGCGCGCCTCGGAGGCGGTCTCACCCAGACAGGTCACATGCGCCATCTTGCGACCCCGGCGCGGTTCCGCTTTGCCGTAAAGATGCAGGTGAACACCACGCAGGGCCCTGACCGCATCCCAGTCCGGTTCGAGCGGTTCGTCAGAGGCACGAAACCAGCTGTCGCCAAGCACATTGAGCATCACTGCCGGATGCAACAGTGCGGTTGAACCCAGCGGCTGACCGGTGCAGATACGCACCTGTTGTTCGAACTGGCTGGTACGACAGGATTCGATCGAGTGATGACCGCTGTTGTGCGGTCGCGGTGCAATCTCATTGGCGAGAAGACGGTCTCCGGAGAGGACAAAGAACTCCACACAGAGCACCCCGACATAGGACAGGGACTCTGCAATTCGGCATGCGGCCTCGCCCGCGCGACGCTGCAAGGTTTCGGAGATTCGCGCAGGCACCTCGGTGACCGCGAGGATGCCGTTGCGGTGGGTGTTCTCTCCCACAGGAAACAGCGCTGTCGCCCCCGAACGATCCCGGGCGCAGATCACCGAGATCTCGCGCTCGAGCGGTAGCAATTTCTCCAGCACGCAGGCGACCGATCCCAGCCGTATCCATGCCTGTCGAGCTTCTCGCGCGTCATGCACCTTCTCCTGTCCCTTGCCGTCATATCCAAGCCGTGCTGTCTTGAGAATGCCCGGAAACAGCTGTTCCGGCACATCATCGAGATCGTCCAGGCGCGTGATCACCGCGTGCGGCGCGACATCGACCCCGGCCGAGACCATGAATCGCTTCTCGTCGATTCGGTTCTGTGCAATCGCCACAGCGTGTGCATCAGGACAGGCAGGACCGTGCCGCGCAAGAAAGCGCAAAGACTCCGCAGGGACATTTTCGAACTCGGTCGTGAACACGCTGGCCAGACTGGCCAGCTGCGCAAGCCCACTGAAGTCAGCGTAATCCGCCGCGATGACGCTATCGGCCAACTGGGCGGCCGGCCCCTCGGAATCGGGATCGAGAACCGCTACCTTCTCGCCCATGGCATGGGCTGCCTGAATCATCATGCGGCCAAGCTGACCGCCCCCCATCAGACCGATCATTCCCTGCCAAGCCGTGCATTCATGGCCGTTGCGGATGCGGTCTGCTCGCGACGGAAACGATCCAGGCGGACACGAAGCGCACCATCATCCGCAGCCAGATTCGCGATCAGGTGCAGCGCTGCATTGGCCGCACCTGACTCGCCAATGGCAAATGTGGCCACGGGCACCCCACGCGGCATCTGAACCATGGACAACAACGAATCCTCACCACCGAGGTGGCGGGAGGGTACCGGAACACCAAACACAGGCACCGACGTCTTCGACGCCAGCATTCCCGGCAAATGGGCTGCACCGCCAGCGCCGGCGATGATGCCGCGCAATCCCCGGGCACGGGCCGCCTCGGCGTAGGCGAACAGTGCGTCGGGCATGCGATGTGCTGATACGACGCGCGCCTCGAAAGGGACGTCGAAATGCTCGAGCATGGTCACCGCATGACGCATCACATCCCAATCCGAGGCCGAGCCCATCAGCACCGCTGCGACGGGCATCCGCTGATCCGTGAGCCGAGACAGGGCCTCGCGATACTTGGCAGCGGTCTTCTCGACAATCTCGTCGGGCAGCGGAGGGGGTGGCGGACTCTTGTTCCAGTCCAGAGTCTCGAGGTAGTCACGCACGAACTGCTTGTCAAAGCTGGGTGGGCTGCCGCCCTCGCAATAGCTGTCCGCAGGCCAGAAGCGGGACGAGTCGGCTGTGAGCACCTCATCCATCAGGTGCAGCACGCCTGCGGCATCCACGCCGAACTCGAACTTCGTGTCGGCGATGATGATGCCCCGCGACTGCGCATAAGCGCTCGCCTCCTGATAGAGACGCAGACTGACGTCGCGGACTGCATTGGCCATCGGCTCACCAATCCGCTCGGCGACCTGTTCCATCGTGATGTTTTCGTCGTGCTGCCCCATCTCGGCCTTGTGCGCCGGCGTGAACACGGGTTGGGGCAGACGCGCTGCCTGCCTGAGGCCCTGCGGAAGGGCCACGCCGCAGACGCTTCCCGTGCGCTGGTAGTCTTTCCAGCCCGAACCGATCAGATAGCCACGGACCACGGCTTCAATGGGCAGCGGCCTCAATCGCTTGGCCACTACTGCTCTGCCACGCACCTGATCCACCTCGGATGGATCGACGACCGTCTCGGGGTCGATCCCCGTGAGGTGGTTCGGCACGATATGCCCGAGGCGCGCAAACCAGAAATCGCTCAGGCGGTTGAGCACCACACCCTTGTCGGGTATGGGCCGATCCATGATCACATCGAAAGCCGACAAGCGATCCGTGGTGACGATCAGCAATCGGTCATCGCCGACCGCGTAGATGTCCCTGACCTTTCCCCGCGACAGCAGCGGCAGCGAGGTAATGCGGGACTCCAGCAGCGCTGACATCAGACGACCATCTGTGAAAGCGCGCCGGACTTGTAGCGTGATGCGATCTCGCCGAGACCGAGCGGCCGGATCTTGCTGGCCTGGCCTGCAGCACCGAACTGCTGGTATCGGTCCAGGCAGATTCTTCGCGCAGCTTCGCGTGCCGGCTTGAGGTAATCACGCGGGTCGAACTTGGACGGATTCTCGGCCATGTAACGGCGAATCGCCGCGGTCATTGCCAGACGGATATCCGTGTCAATGTTGATCTTGCGCACCCCGTGACGGATCGCCTCCTGAATCTCCTCGACGGGAACGCCGTAGGTTTCCTTCATGTCCCCGCCAAACTGGCGAATCTCGGCAAGCAGCTCCTGCGGCACCGACGATGAGCCATGCATCACCAGATGGGTGTTCGGAATACGTCGATGAATATCCTTGATGCGATCAATCGCCAGAATGTCGCCGGTTGGTTTGCGCGTGAACTTGTATGCGCCATGACTGGTGCCGATCGCGATCGCGAGGGCATCGAGCTGGGTGCGTCGGACGAAATCCGCAGCCTGCTCGGGATCGGTGAGCAGC
>CAYYDO010000110.1:0-3853 GCA_964470595.1 uncultured Burkholderiaceae bacterium
CTGCGGTGGCACGCTGGAACTGCTGCTCGAGTTCAATCCGGAAGCGGAGGCGCTTGCCCAACTGGTGAGCATGCTCGAGTCGGGCATGATGGTGGAGCGATGCACCGATCTGGCGACAGGTCAGGTTCGACTTGCAGAAGGCATGCAGGCAGAGGGTCTCAGGGTCGATGCCGATATGCTGTGCAATGTCTTTGGCCCGGAGTACCGGATGCTCTTGATCGGCGCGGGGCAGCTCGCCGAGTATCTCGCCACAATGGCAAGCTTCAATGGTTTTGCGCTGACCGTGTGTGACCCCCGGAGCGGCTACAGCAGCTCCTGGTCGGTACCCCGCGTGACGCTGGTATCGGAGTGGCCCGACGATGCTGTCCGGCGGTTTCGGCCTGATCGTCGTTCCTGCGTGCTGGCGTTGACGCACGATCCCAAACTCGACGATGCAGCCCTGCTGGAGGCTCTGCAGTCTCCTGCTTTCTATGTCGGCGCGATTGGTTCGCGGGCAAACAACGAGGCGCGTCGCACGCGTCTGATCACGCATTTCGAGCAGACAGAGGCCTCGTTGGCAAGGCTTCGCGGTCCGATTGGAATCTACATCGGCAGCAAGACACCCGCCGAGATTGCGGTAAGCGTGATGGCCGAGGTGCTGGCTGTCAAGAATGAGGTGCCATTGCCACGCGATCTCGATGTCGCCTATGCCAAGCACCAGTTGATGTCGGGATGATCCCGCAAACATCGCCGATCGCTGCGGTGATCCTCGCTGCAGGCCGGGGGAGCCGGCTGGGCGGTGTGTGCAAGGCGCGATTGCTGCTCAGGGAGGAATCCCTCCTCGAGGTTCAGCTCGACGCACTCGAGGGGGCCGGAGTGGGCCGTGTCGTGGTGGTGTGCGGCGCAGAGGCCGAGTTGGTGTGTGATCTCCTGCGGTTGATCCTGTCGCGGCGGCTCTGGCGGCTCGAGGTGTGCACGGTGATCGTCGCGGAGGGCGGCGCCCAGGTGGAATCGGTCAGGGCGGGGTTGCTGGCCCTGCGCGAGGTTCTGCCCGTGGGCGCTGCATGGGTTCTGGTCGGTCTGGTGGATCTGCCGCTCATGAGCGTTTCATCGGTACGGCGTCTGATCGATCACGACGCGGGTGATGCACCAGTGGTGTTTCCGGTCTCGGCTCAGGGTCAGCGGGGGCATCCCTTGCGCATGTCTGCAGACTATGTGCGGGCCTTGCCCCTCGCCGATCCTGATTTTTCCCTTCGCGCAATGACCGATCAGGACTGCGCAGGTCGGGTTGCTGTCATGGTCTCCGATGATCCGGCCTATTTTGTGGATGTCGATACACAGGCAGACCTGGACACTGTGGCGGCGAAGCACGGGATATGCATTCGTCGCCCCGATCCGTTTGACACTGTCTAAGGCCGCATCTAGCATGTCGATGCGCGGGCCGGTTGCCCCCAGAACAATAATGACGCTTCACGAGACTGTAGCTGTTTCCCTGATGGAGAAGATTGCCGACGGACACTGGGCCGTCGGCACGCCCCTGCCCTCCGAGACCACACTGTGCAGGATTTATGGCGTGAGCCGGCACACCTTGCGGCATGCCTTGCGAACGCTCGAGGACAAGGGGTTGATCATTCGCCGGCAGGGAGCCCCGACGAGGGTGCTTCGCCGACAGTCCCCCCGGCGATACATCCAGAGTCTCTCCTCCCTCTCGGATGTGCTTCGCTTTGGTGCCGCGACCTATCGGGTCAATGACGCCGGCGAACTGATCGTCTGCGGAGATGAACTGGCGGCCGTTCTGCATGCTCCTGTGGGGTCCCGATGGTTTCATTTCGCGGGAATTCGTCGTGAACGCGGCTCGGATCAGGCGGTGGCCTACAGCGACATTTACATTCCGCCGATGTATCAGTCGGTGATGGATGAGCCCGGACAGCCCGAGGTCATGGTGTATCAGCAGATCGAGCGCCAGTTCGGCGTCACGGTTCATCGTGCAACCGTCGATGTCTACGTGACCAGTCCGGAGCCGCATGTCTGTGCCGCTCTGGAAATTCCACGTGGCTCGCCCTGTCTTGCTGTGCTGCGGCGCTACTACGAAGCATCGGGATCCATCTTCGAGGTGTCGATTGCCTATCATCCCGAAAACCGTTTCATGCTGAGCCTGGAGTTCAGCAAGGATGGTCCTGCGGGCTCCCCGCCCTGAGGAACCCAACCGGCGGGCGCCGTGTGCACCGTCACCGTGGCGAGGAAACTTCGCCGACGGATCTCTGGAAGCGCTTACACTACGCACATGGCCTCGAACCCGCACCCCAAGGAATCGCTCCAGCAGAAGGCATTTCGCCCGCTGCGTCCCATGCCCGCCATGATTTTCGCCAGCCGATGGATGCAGGTGCCGCTCTACTTCGGGCTGATTGTGGCGCAGGCTGTGTATGTGGTGCTCTTTCTCCAGGAGCTGGCCCATCTCGTGCCCATCCTGTGGGACCCCAACGCGCTCGCGTCAACCGCCACCACGCTGGGAGTCAAGGCGGTGAGCAAGGAAACCGTGGTGATGTTGATGGTGCTCTCGCTGATCGATGTGGTGATGATCTCCAATCTGTTGATCATGGTGATCATCGGCGGCTACGAGACATTCGTGTCCCGACTCGACCTTGAAGGACATCCGGATCAGCCGGAATGGCTCTCTCATGTCAATGCCAACATTCTCAAGGTGAAACTTGCAACGGCGATCATCGGAATCTCATCGATCCACCTGCTGAAGACATTCATCTCGGCCGATGCCATCTCCGACAAGGCGGTCCTGTGGCAGACGATCATTCACATCACCTTCATCCTGTCTGCAGTCAGCATTGCCTGGATCGATCGACTCCTCAGCCACGCTGCCCCGACAGCCAAGCATTGACGCGTGATGCATCGGGCTGCCCCCGCTGCAAGGAGGGGTCGTCAGCCCCGCGTCATCAGAATCAGTCGCTATCAGAGCCGCGAAACCAGCGACTGTCCCGATAGAGCGAGCCGACGAATCGCGCCGTCACCAGCGTAATCGCTGCCGCTGGCAGGGCCAGAAGAACTCCGAAGAAACCGAACAGCGATCCGAAGAAGAGGAGTGCGAAGATCACCGCGATCGGATGCAGCCCGATGCGCTCGCCCACCAGCTTGGGCGTGAGGAAAAAACTCTCCAGAAACTGACCCGCCGCGTAGATCGCGATCACGGCAAGTACGGCCATCGACGGCCCGAACTGGAGCAGGGCGGAGAGGAGGGCCAGGATCAGGCCCACGCCGAAACCGATATATGGAATGAAGATGGCGAGGCCTGTCAGCATGCCGATCGCGACGCCGCCTGCCATGCCCAGAAGGCTGAGTGCCAGCGCGTAGTAGCTCGCGAGAATCAGCATCACCAGCAACTGGCCGCGCAGGTACTGTGACAGCAGTTCGTCGCATTCACCCGCCAGACGACGGGCAGTCGCGCGGAATCGGGGTGGAACCAGTTCCGTGGCGTGGGTGAAGAGACGCGCCCAATCGATCAGCAGGTAGAACACCACAAAGAAAATCAGTACCAGCGTACCGACGGCTGCAATCAGCGTCTGAGTCGATGCCAGTATGGTGTCGACGGCCTTTGTGATGATCGCGTCCGGGTTGGCCGAGAACTGATCGGTGACGCGCTGGATGACCAGCGCCTTGAGTCGGGCCCAATCCAGGGTGATCTCGAATCGCTCCAGTTGCGGCGCGATCCAGACCTGTGCCCGTTCGATCCATTCGGGGGCTTTCGCACGAATCTGCGGCAGCTCCTGGCTCATGATGTTGAGCACCAGCACAACGAGCCCTGCCGAGGCTGCCAGCCCGGCCAGCACTGCCGCAAGTGCGCTGATGGCCCGTCCGGCACCAA
>CAYYDO010000110.1:3863-6898 GCA_964470595.1 uncultured Burkholderiaceae bacterium
ACCGCCGCGGGCCTCAAGGAGAGCCACCCGCACGACGTCGTGATCACCAAGGAAGCCCCGAACTACTGGATCGAGAGGTAGGGCCACCCGGGGACGCCGGGCCCGCCGCTCAGCGCGGCGCGTCCGGCACCCAGGCGGTGCAGACGCTCCGCGATCGGCTCCAGCACATAGGCAAGGATGAATGCGGCGAGGAACAGGGAGAGAATGGCTGTCATGACCGGATTTTTGCACGACCTGCCCGGGCTGGTACTCTAGTGCGCATCATGCGTAAAACACCACCCGATCGCGCACCCCGTGCGCCTGCCGTCCCGCCAGCTCCTACTGCGGATCTCTGTGATGCCCACGAGGGCCTGCTTGCATCAGGCGCCCTGCGCGTCCTTCCACCCGTCTTCCAGAATTACGGAGGTGAGGCGGCTGTATGCGGCCCCGTCGTCACCCTGAAGTGCTTCGAGGACAACTCGCATGTGCGCCAGATCCTCGAGACAGCCGGGGCGGGTCGCATTCTTGTCGTGGATGGCGGAGGCAGCGATCGTTGCGCTTTGGTGGGGGGTAACCTGGGCCTGATCGCGCAGCGCAACGGATGGGCCGGCGTGGTGGTCAACGGGTGCGTGCGCGATGTGGTGGAGCTTGCCGAATGTGCTGTCGGGATATGGGCCATGGCCAGCCATCCGCGCCGAAGCGATCGTCGCGGTATTGGCCAGCAGGACGTGGTTCTGGACATCGCGGGCGTGCGTGTTGCCCCCGGTAACTGGTGTTACGCGGATGCGGATGGCGTGCTGATCAGCGATCAGAAACTGGGCTGACTGGTCAATTTTTGATCAGTACAGCCCCGGCCTTGTTGTGACAATCCCGTGACGATTCCATGACCGAGTTTTCCACAAAATCTGTGGACAACTTTTTGCAAGCCCTGGTGTCGTCCCCTGCAGTTTTCCTTCTCCGTGGTCGCATTGATTTGACAATTCGATCCGGTTTGCCTAGTCCATTTTGATGTAAACGCCATGTCTGTTTCAAAAACGTCGGGTTACGACGAGTCATCGATTCGGGTTCTGAAGGGACTCGAGCCAGTCAAGCAGCGTCCGGGGATGTACACCCGGACCGAGCATCCGCTTCACATCCTTCAGGAGGTGATCGATAACGCAGCCGATGAAGCGCTCGCCGGTCATGCACGTCACATTCATGTTCTGGTGCATCCGGATGGCAGCATCAGTGTGACGGACGACGGGCGCGGGATCCCGGTCGGTGCGCATCCCGAGGAAAAGGTACCGGTGGTCGAGATCGTCTTTACACGTCTTCACGCCGGGGGCAAGTTCGACAAGGGTTCGAGTGCGGCCTACGCCTTCAGTGGCGGATTGCACGGCGTCGGTGTCTCTGTCACGAATGCGCTGTCAAGCCGGCTCGAGGTGACGGTGTGGCGAGACGGCGGCGAGTATCGGATGGCGTTTGCAGCCGGAGAGGTGGTGGAGCGTCTTCAGCGTGTCGGTCCCGGCAAGGGCCGGCATGGAACCCAGGTGCGCATGTGGCCTGATGCACGCTATTTCGATGACGCCACCATACCGCTGGCCGAACTGGCCCGAAGCCTGCGTGCGCGTGCCGTACTGCTTCCGGGTGTCACCACACATCTGGTTCAGGAGAAATCCGGCAAGTCCGAGTCCTGGTGTTACGAGGGTGGGTTGCGCGATTACCTCATCGAGCAACTCGGCGATGCAGTGCCGGTTGCGGAGGCCTGGGTGTCGGAGGGGTTTGTCGGTGCATCCGATGATGTGTTCGCTGCAGGTGAGGGTGCCCAGTGGGTGGTTGCATGGACGGCAGAGGGACCCACGCCGCGGGAGTCCTTTGTCAATCTGATTCCGACCACGGCAGGCGGGACCCACGAGGCCGGCCTGCGCGAGGGATTGTTCGGTGCGATCAAGGGCTTTGTCGAGCAGCACGGGCTGATGCCCAAGGGCGTTCGATTAATGCCCGAGGATGTCTTCTCGCGGGTTGCATTCGTGTTGTCGGCTCGCGTGCTCGATCCCCAGTTCCAGGGCCAGACCAAGGAGAAGCTCACCAGCCGCGATGCGGTCAGGCTGGTGGCCAGTCAGGTGAAGCCGTCGCTCGATCTCTGGCTCAACCGCGACATGGAGTCTGCAAAGCGTATCGCCGATCTGGCCATCCGCGCGGCGCAGAGTCGCGTGCGCACCGCGCAGAAAGTCGAGAAGAAAAAGGGCTCGGGTGTTGCGGTTCTGCCGGGCAAACTGACCGATTGCGAGTCAACCGATATCTCGCGCAACGAACTCTTCCTGGTCGAGGGCGACTCGGCCGGGGGATCGGCCAAGATGGGGCGCGACAAGTCGTTCCAGGCGATCCTGCCTTTGCGGGGGAAGGTGCTCAACACCTGGGAAACGGAGCGTGACCGGCTGTATGCGAATGCCGAGGTGCACGACATTGCAGTGGCTCTCGGCATCGATCCCCACGGCCCATCCGATGACATATCGCTCGAACAGCTGCGCTACGGCAAGGTCTGCATCCTGGCTGATGCGGATGTCGATGGCGCACACATACAGGTCCTGCTTCTGACACTCTTTCTGCGGCATTTTCCAAAACTGGTCGAGGCAGGGCATGTGCATGTGGCACGTCCTCCCCTGTTCCGAATCGATGTCAGCGCCGCTGGCCGGCGCCCTGCGCGAAAGATCTACGCGCTCGACGAGGGCGAGTTGACCCATGTGCTCGACAAGCTCCGGCAGGAAGGTCTGCGCGAGACCGCATGGACCATCTCCAGGTTCAAGGGTCTGGGCGAGATGAGTGCCGAGCAGCTCTGGGAAACCACACTCAATCCGGACACCCGACGGCTCGCACGAGTGGACTACGGAGCCCTGAGTCGGGACCAGACCGGCGAGCGCTTCCAGTTGCTCATGGGGCGTGCTGAAGCAGCTTCCCGAAGAGCCTGGCTCGAAGAGAAGGGCCATCAGGCGGAGGTGGACATCTGATGCCGCGCTCCCCCAGAACCGGCGGCGGCTCGGCGTCGCCCACTCCAGATCTCTTTGCTGTGCAGCCGG
>CAYYDO010000111.1:0-6822 GCA_964470595.1 uncultured Burkholderiaceae bacterium
AAAGGTGGAACTCGGACAGGGGGTCTCCTCGGCACTGATGCAGGTAGCGGCAGAGGAACTTGGTTTGCCGGCCGGGCAAATCCGACTGATCTCAGGCGATACCTCCCTGTGTCCCAACGAAGGTGTCACCGCTGGCAGCCTTTCCGTGGAAACCGGCGTGACAGCGATGAGGGCTGCCTGTGCCGAGGCACGAACCCGACTTGTACGCAAAGCCGCAGCCTTGCTGGCGACATCACCCGAGAACATCGCCATCCGCGACGGATACATGCGGTCAATGAATGCCGAAACTGGCACTGCGTTCACGTACTGGCAACTGGCTGGACAGATCGACTGGACCCAGCCCGCTACCGGCAGCGTTCTGCCGATATGTCCGGCAATGCCCCGGGCCGCGATGCTGCCACGACCCGATCTTCCTGAAAAACTGCTTTCGGGCGGCTTCATTCATGACCTCACGCTCGAGGGAATGCTGCATGCGCGAGTGGTGCGCTGCGCACACCCGCGTGCCCGACTGGCATCCTTCGAGAACCGAATGCGCACCGATCTCGCCGAGCGCGTCCAGTTGGTTCGCAATGGAAGTTTTCTGGCCGTGCTTGCCGTATCCGAAATCGATGCGGTCAGAGCCCACGAATCTCTCGCCCAGACGATCCGCTGGGAGTTCGATCCCCTGCCTGAATATCCGGCTGCAGGAGAGATGTTTCGTGATGCCGACAGCCAGATGCGACAAGTGCATCTGCACGGCGATGAGCCAGCAAGCAATCCGACTGAATCCGCGAGCACCATTCAGTTGCAACGGCGCTTCAGCAGACCGTTTCTCGCCCATGCGTCGATCGGGCCGTCTTGTGCATTGGCCCGGCACGATGACACGGGCCTTACCGTCTGGTCGCACACACAAGCGCCCTTTCTGCTGGCCAGACAGCTCTCCCAGGTCACCCGGATTCCCTCCGACCGTATCCGTGTGATCCATGCATCCGGTGCCGGCTGCTATGGCCATAACGGTGCAGACGATGTCGCACTCGATGCAGCCCTGCTTGCAGTGCAAACGGGATTGCCCGTGCGTGTGCTCTGGACCCGTCGTGACGAGCTTGCATGTGCCCCCTTTGGTTCGGCCATGCAGGTGGAGATCGCTGCGCAGGCTGATTCAAACGGCCGCCTGCGTCATTGGCGTCAGACCGTCACCAGCCACTCTCATGTGGCGCGTCCCGGGCTGGGTGACGGCATTGATCTTCGCGCGGCGTGGGATATCGATCCGCCAATGCCTGCAAGCACACCAAAGGACTTTCCGCCACCGGCTGGCGGTGGGGACCGCAATGCCATCCCGATATACACGATGCCTCACCAGGATATCCGCTATGCGTTTGTCGCCGATGCGCCTCTGCGCGTATCGGCGATCAGATCGCTCGGGGCATTCGCCAACATCTTCGCTATCGAATCGATGATGGACGAAGTAGCAGCCGCAGTTGGCCAGGATCCGATCGCGCTGCGACTGATGCACCTCGAAGATCCGCGCGGACGGGCCGTCATCGAATCAGCAGCAGAGACATTCGGGTGGGCTCAGTGGAGGGATCCAGGTGACGGCTCGCGCGGACGGGGTATCGGCTTTGGCCGCTACAAGAACACCGCAGCATGGTGCGCCGTGATCGTCGACCTCGATATCGGCGCCACGTTGAGAGTCCGACGTGCCGTCGCGGCCGTGGACGCCGGATGTGTGGTCCACCACGACGGTCTTGTCCAGCAGATCGAAGGCGGTATTCTTCAGGCCATCAGCTGGACGCTCAAGGAATCCGTACGCTGGAATCCGGAGGGTGTCGCCATGACCGATTGGGAGGACTACCCGATCCTCGGTTTCGATGAATGCCCGGAGTTGTCCGTCGTGGTGATTGACCACCCCGAAGCACCGAGCCTGGGTACGGGCGAATGCGCTGCCGGCCCGACCGCGGCCGCCATCGGCAATGCGCTGGCACAGGGACTCGGAATACGCGCAACAGATCTTCCGCTCACACCGGAGAACATCACACGACACATGGAGAGCACATGACCACCATCGACCTTCACAACCACGTCATCCCGAAGGGAGTCGTTGATGCGATCGATGCCAGCCCCGAGAGGTTTGGCGCTCGCGTCGAGCGCTCCAGCGGCAGCATCCGGATCATTCACCAACAAGGCTACGCCTATCCGCTCTTTCCAGAATTCGTCGAGGTGGAAGCCAAGATTGCCTCTCTGGATGCCCGGGGCATCGATATCGCAGCGATATCTCCGGCGCCAACCATGTATTTCTACTGGATCGATACAGATGCCGCAGTCGAGATCGCACGACGCATGAACGATGGCATCGCGGACATGGTCGCAGCCCGCCCCGACCGGCTGCGCGGTATGGCGAGTCTGCCCATGCAGGATCCGGCAGCCGCCATCGCCGAACTGGAGCGCGTGGTGAGCGAGCATGGTTTTCGCTCGGCATCCATCGGGACCTCGATCGAGGGAGTCCACCTCGCTGATACACGTTACCGGGCGTTTCTGCGCCGCGCCGAGGAGCTTGATGTCTTCCTCTTCGCGCACCCCTACTTCATCGGCGACAAATGCGGAATGGAACCGTTCTACCTCACCAATCTGGTGGGCAATCCGCTGGAGACCACGATGATGGTCGCCCATCTGATGTTCAGTGGTGCGCTTGAGGAGGTTCGGGAGTTGCGCCTTCTTCTGGCGCATGGCGGCGGCTTCATGCCATATCAGATCGGCAGACTCATGCATGGCCATGCCGTCCGCGCGGAACCCAAGGCCTTTGGCGCTTCATCCCCTCTTGCTTATGCCCAGCGCTTCTTCTACGACAGCATCACGCACCACCCGCTGGCGCTGCGCTACCTGATCGATCTGGTGGGTGCCGATCACATCGCAATCGGCACGGACGCACCCTTTGACATGGGTGTTGCATCCCCTGTGAAATTCATCGACGAGATACCCCGGCTGACTGCCGATGAACGGCATCATCTCTGCTGCGGGACGGCCCGGCGCCTGCTGCGCGAGACCGACTGAGCTGAAACATCAAGACCGGCCAGCGCCTCGAGCACCTGACATACGGCAGAGCTGTCCAACTCCCCGAGACCGCGAGCCACCGCCGCTGTGTGAAGTTCCGCGCACGTTCTGAGAAGCAGCGCAGGACTTCCCGCATCGGCAGCAAGGCCTCCGATGATCGCAAGATCCTTCTGCCAGAGTCGAAGCGGCATCAATGGAACGAAATCTCGATGAATCATCCGAGGACCCCGAATCTCCAGCATGCGGGAGGAGGCTGGACCCGAGGTCAGCAGGTCAAGCACGAGAGAGGGATCGAGTCCGCTCTTGCGAGCGAGGGTAAGCGCCTCTGCCGCAGCCACGTTGTGAACCGCAATCAGCATGTTGGCGATCGCCTTCATTTTCATACCGGCCCCGAAAGGACCGACATGGCGATGCACGCGTGAAAACGCCTCCAGTACTGGCCTTGCGCGTCTGACCGCCGCCAGTGGGCCACTGACGAACACCACCAGGTCGCGCTGACGCGCCTGCGCGCTGGTGCCAGCTATGGGGCAATCAAGCATGACCACACCCGATGCCGCAAGGCACTGGCGGGCTGCCTCCTTGTCGGTCACCGGCAGGGTACTTGTTTCGATCACGACAGCGCCTGCACGGAGAACCGGAGCGATGTCCGCTACCACCTGATGAAGCGCTGCAGCCGAGGGCAGAGAGAGCACCAGCACATCGGCGCCAGCTGCGGCCTGGGATGCCGATGTGCAACGCCGGGCACTGGCTGGAAGGAGTTTGCGGCGCGCGGAACGCGGATCGAATCCGCGAAGATCGAAGCCGCCTTCGACGATATGCCCCGCGATGGGCAAACCCATCATGCCAAGTCCGATCACCGCCACAGCGGTGATCGCCGCTGAAGTCTTATCGCGCGGCATCCGGGATGTGTTCATGCCAGTCGGTGTCTCGCTGAAAGGCATCTGCCACTTTCAATATCGTACCTTCATCAAATGGACGGCCCACGAGTTGGAAGGCCAGCGGCCGGCCATCGACAAACCCGGCGGGTACAGCGACAGACGGCAATCCCAGAAGATTGATGCCTCGTGTGCAATGGGTGATGACGCCGATGGGCGCGGCAAGCGCGGCAGGGCTGCCCTCGGTGGTCTGCGCGATGGACGGAACGGGAATCGACAGGGCAGGCAGATACACGACATCGGCATTGGACATCACCATGTCGAGCCACTGGTGTGCAACCTGCGACCGCAGCGACAGGGTCTGCAGGTAGTCCGTCGCCGAGTAAACAAGCCCCGGCTCGATACGGCTTCTTACCTGGGTCGCATACTCATCAGGCCGCGTCAGGACCCAGTTGCGATGAACGGCGGCAGCCTCGCTGGCCATCAGCATGGCCATCATCGCGTTGACCAGCGCCATGTCAGGGGTCCGGGTCTCGATCACCTCGGCACCCCGCTCACGCAAGACAGCGAGACTCTCGGCAAGACCAGTTGCGACCTCGGCTGTCAGATGCTGATCGTAATAGCCTCGGGGCACCGCGATTCGAAGCCCGCGGATATCGCCATCGAGCAAATGCTCCAGAGGCTCGCAGGGTCGTTTCGCGGCAGTAGGGTCTGCGGGATCCGGCCCGGCGATCACCTCCAGCAGTCGCGCACAATCCCTCGCCGTTCGCGCCAGAGGACCGACACAGTCAAGAGAAAACGACAGAGGCATGACCCCGGCCCGACTGACCCGCGACCATGTCGGCTTGATGCCGGTGATACCGCACATCGCTGCTGGATGTCGAATCGAGCCACCCGTATCGGTTCCGAGCGAGGCATGAATCAGTCGGGCTGCCACAGCAGCACCCGACCCGCTGGAGGAACCTCCGGGCACATGATCGAGACTCCAGGGATTGCGCACATGCCCGAGATGGGCATTGAATCCGGTGGGACTGAGCGCAAACTCGGCCATCTGCAAACGCCCCAGATCGACGGCCCCGGCGGCATCGACGCGCTCAAGGACAGTCGCCGTCTGATCCGGCATGAACCCGCGTCGAATGACCGCGCCCCCCTCACTGGGACGACCACGCCGGTAAAACAGGTCCTTGTGTGCCATGGGTATGCCACCCAGAGGACCAAGAGCGGCACCCGAGGCTCGACGGAGATCGATGGCGCGGGCCGCCTCCAGCGCCTGTTCCGGATAGCAGGCCACCACGCAATTCAAACGAGGACCGATTTCGGCAAGACGATCCAGGGCGTGCCGCACAAGCTTCTCGGATGTGACCTCGCCGCGGGCCACCGCATCGACAGCATCACAAAGGGTAAGACGCTCCAGATGCCCGCTCGCAGGGCTTGGGGCAGGACCGCTGGCCGGTCGCGCGGCAGCCGGTGGAGGCAGCTGTGGCGGCTGCCCGGAAGATGATGTGTCGCGGGCCCGGGACTCAAGAAAAGACTGAAACGACGCAGGGTGGTGGTCGAGGGTCATACGGGCCTGTGCTGCCGCCGCAACGGCAGCACGCACGGCACTCGCGACCGCCTCGACCTCGGGGGCCAGGGAGAAGGTATTCACCTCACGCCCAGGAATCGGTGCATGGTGTCACGGTCGCCGGCAAGCGCCTCTGCCGTCCCGTGATGCACGATGGCGCCGGTCTCCATGATGTAAACCTCATCTGCAACAGCCAGCGCACTGTAAAGATTCTGCTCGACGAGAAGAATGCCCAGACCTGTCTTGCCCAATTCGGCAATGATTCTCTCGAGATGCTGCACCATGACCGGGGCAAGACCCTCGGAGGGCTCGTCCATGATCAGCATTTCGGGATCGAGCATGAGCGCACGGGCGACAGCGAGCATCTGGCGCTCGCCGCCGGAGAGTTGATTGCCAAAGTGGGATTTGCGCTCACCCAGTCGGGGGAAGAGTTCGAAAATGCGCGCAACCGACCATGGCGATGACGGCGAACGGGACGCGAACACCGTGAGATGCTCAGTGACCGTCAGCGAACTGAACAGGCGCCTTCCCTGGGGCACCAGACCGATACGTTTACGCGCCACCTCGTGAGGCGGCAGGCCAAGAAGTTCAGTACCACCGTAGCGAATGCTGCCTGAATCGACCCGAGGCGGGGTCAATCCCATGATGGAACGAATCAGGGTCGTCTTGCCCATGCCATTGCGGCCAAGCAGGGTCACGATGCGACCAGACGGAACATCCATGCTCACACCCCGCAGGATGTGTGCATCGCCGTAATAACTGTGAAGATCACGAATCTCAAGCATGATGGGGCTTCCCGAGATAGACCTCCTGAACGCGCTCGTTGGTGCGAATTTCGTCAGGTGTTCCCTCGACAAGAATCTTGCCGAAGTGCAGACAGCTGACGTAGTCAACGAGACCGAGTGCGAGATCCATGTCGTGCTCGATCAGAATCAGTGTCAGAGTTCTCGGCAGCTTGCCAATCACCTCTGCCATACGTACCCGCTCGGCCGGAGACAACCCAGCCGCGGGCTCGTCCAGCAGCAGCAGCTTGGGCGCCTGCACGAGCGCCATCGCCATCTCCAGTTGCCGCTGCTCGCCATAGGACAAGGTTCTTGTGAGCTCGTGCTGTCGGGACACGAGCTGTGCATTTTCCAATGCCGTCTCGATCGCCTCGCGCTCGCCCGCCTGTGCCAAACCGGCACCCAGGAGGGAATACTTCCGCGCCGCGAGACCGCGGACAGCCAAGCGCACATTTTCCTCTACCGTGAGTTGCGGAAACAGATTGGTAATCTGGAAAGTGCGTGCAATACCCAGAGCCGCTCGACGGTGTGTCGGAAACGACGTCATATCGGTGCCATCGAATACCACCCGTCC
>CAYYDO010000112.1:0-6730 GCA_964470595.1 uncultured Burkholderiaceae bacterium
AACTTGACCTCGTAGCCTGTTCGCAACTTCTCCTCATCCAGCGACTCCAGCGGCCCCGAGGGGATCTCACCGGCGTTGTTGATCAGGATGTCGATGTCCTTGCACCGCTCGGCCAGCGCGCCAACGGTCTCGCGTTGACTCATATCGAAGGGGTGGCAGTGTGCACGCGCCCCATAGTCCCGCTGGAGTTCCGCCGCCAGGCTATCGAGCTTTTCGCCCGATCGTGCCGTCAGGTGGAGGGCGCAGCCTTCCTTCGCAAAGGCAATGGCGGCGGCACGCCCGATGCCCTGCGATGCGCCCGTGATCAGAACCGATTTGCCCTTCAACCCCATGTCCATAGATTCTCCGAATAAGGAATTAGCCGCGCGGCACGCCGTATTTCTTGTTGAAAAGCATCTCGGCAAGAGCAACGAGCCCGTAGAGAAACAGGCCTGCGAAGCAGAGCACGGTGATCGCTGCCATCGCCACCATCGTGTCGGCTCTCGATGTTGCGAAAATGATCAGGTAGCCAAGCCCCCGTTGGGAGGTGATGAATTCACCGATGATGACGCCGATGATGGCCAGGGTCATGCCGATCTTCATGCCGCTGAAAATGTAGGGCAGTGCTGACGGAAACCGGACACTTCGGAAAATCTGCCACTCGCTAGCGGCCAGCGATCGGCAGAGCTTCACGATGTTGGGATCCGTGTTTGCAAAGCCTGCCAGCGTGGCAATCACGATCGGAAAAATACTGATAAACACCGAGAACGCGAGCCGTGACTCTGACCCAATGCCGATCCACATGATGAACAACGGCGCAAGGGCAATCTTGGGAATCAGTTGAAACAAGACCAGGTTGGGATACAAGGCCTGATGAGCGAGTTTCGAATAACTCAACCAGATGGCCAGAGCAATTCCGAGCACGCTTGCAATGAGAAAGCCGCCAGCAGCCTCCAGAGTGGTTGGAATCATGTGCGTGAAAAGAATCTGACTCTTGTCTCCGATCAACCAGAGCACCCGGCTCGGCCGCGGCAGGATCACCTCGGGCACGCTGGCTAGCCGAACGCCGACTTCCCAGAGCAGAAGAAAGCCCAGCGCCACGCTGAGCGGAAGCCAGATCGCACTGCCTCTCAACGGGCCTGACGCCTGCGGAGCGATCACATCACCCAGGGCCGAGGAATTCGTGGTTTTCAGATTCGCAGGCATGCGCGGGGTTCCTTGACCGGATTAGGACTGGGCATGTGCCATCTCAATCGACTTTCTGAGCACACGACACGCTTCGTTGAAGGCTGGTGAATCCTCGAGGTCTTGCGGCCTTGGCCGCGAGAAGTCGATCGGCAAATCCAGGACGATCCTGGACGGCCGGCCACCCATGACCAACACCCGGTCAGAAAGGAATACAGCCTCCTTGATGCTGTGGGTGACAAACATGACGTTTTTTCTGTAGCGCTCGAGGAGATCCGAAAGCATCCGGTTCATCTCGTCACGCGTGATGGCATCGAGAGCACTGAATGGTTCATCCATCAATAGCGTGTCGGGGTCATGAATCAGCGCGCGGCAAATGGCGACCCGTTGACGCATGCCGCCTGAGAGTTCATGCGGCTTCTTCTGCGCAAAGCCCGCCAGACCGACAAGCGCGATGAGGTCCTCCGCCCGTTGAACATAGTCGGCTCTGTTCAAGCCAAAGATCTCGATGGGAAACAGGATGTTTTCGATCACGGTCTTCCAGGGCAGCAGCGTCGGATCCTGAAACACGATTCCCGTATCTCGCCGTGGCGTGCGCACCTCGGTCCCGGAAAGCATGATCCTGCCCCGGGTGATGGGCTCAAGACCCGCCATCATCATCAAGAGCGTGCTCTTGCCGCAGCCACTCGGGCCCAGAAGAGAGAGGAACTGCCCCTTCTGGGCACTGAAGTCTGCCTTCTCTACCGCCTGGAAACTCTTGTCGCCGCTGCCGTATACCTTCGAGACCGATTCGAAAACAACAAACTCCGTAGCCATGCTGTCCTTGCCGCGTTGGCGATCAATCAAGCGAGGAAGGAGCGGAAAGGCTCTGCATTCTTTCTTGCCGCCGCAAGCTCGGCCGAAGTGAGCTTGATCTTGCCGACGAACTGATTGGTGAAGAGCCGATCAACCTCGGGCATCTTCGCATCGCCACCCACGGCGAACTTCAGAATCAACTCGGCCTGGCTGCGAACCTTTGCAGGATCTGCCCAGCCAAAGCCGTTGCTCTCGACTTCCGGAACCAGGTTGGTCAGGTTGGTAAGCCCAAGACCGATGCGCACGTACTCCCGCCCAGACGACGTCATGCTCACCTCGTCATTTGCCCGGAGGAACGAGGCAAGCGCCTCGTCAGGGTTGGTCATTGCATACTTGATCGCCTCCATCGCACCTGCCACAAAGGCCTCGCAAAGGCGCGGATCCGATCGAACACGATCGGGCTGCGTGGTGAGGGACTGACCGTAGAACTCGAGACCTGCACTTTTGAACAGCATGAACCGGGTCTTCACGCCATTGGATGCGAGCGACGGAATGGTGCTCGTTCCGAACGCGGACACACCTTCCACCAGCTTCTCGATCAGCGAACGGTCCCGCACTTTGCCGTCAAGTTGAACGATCTGAACCTTCTTCAGATCGAAGCCCGCCTTTTCCGCGTAGACCCCGAGAAAGGGGTACTCACCAGAGGTCACACTGGCGCCAATTTTCTTGCCCTCCAGATCCTTCGGGCTGCGAATGGGAGAGTCTGCAAGAACGCCAACGCCCATCAGGGCGTCATAGTTGATCTGACCAATGCAGACGATCGGCAGCCCCCGCGCAGCCTGAGCAATGACCGTGGGCGTTGCGCCCATACCAAACATGAAGCTGTTGTTGCCTACCGCCTGGGCCGCTGCGCCGGAGCCGGAACCTCGGGCCACGCTGACATCGAGTCCGTACTTCTTCCAGATGCCACGCTCACGTGCGATGTGCGCGAAGAGATTCGGGCCCTCGGGAATCCAGGAGGTGGTGAAGGTCACCTTGGTCAAACCCTGAGAGATTGCCGGGGCAGCCAATGCCACCGCGCCTGCAGCTGCCGATGCCTTCAAGAATTCGCGACGGGTACTCACACGGGGTTGGTTCATCACAGCTCCTTTCAATGGGGTTGGACGACTCTTTGCAACGGTTCGATCGTCAGATTACAGGATTTGATTCAGATAATCCAAACTATCTTTTATCGTATACAATCCTGAAAAATTCAAAAAAAGTTATGCAGTATCAATACTTTATAAAAACCAATGAAATACAATTTGCCGGAAAACTCACGGTTTCAGTGCGTCTGACGCACATTGGTGCACAAACACCCAGAAAGATGAGGACATCATGAAGTCACCACTCAAACGGGGAGAGGTCAACCTCTCTGCGCAGGTGAGAGATCTCATCGAGGAAGACATCACGACCGGACTGCTGCGACCCGGACAAAAACTCGACGAGACACAACTGTCCGAAAAGTATGGAGTCTCCAGAACGCCGATTCGCGAGGCACTGAAACACCTTGCCTCGAAAGGCCTGGTGGATTTGAAAACCAACCGCGGTGCCTATGTGCGACAGATCTCGTTGACCACCCTCATCGAGATGTTCGAGACGATGTCGGCGCTGGAATCCGCATGTGCGTGCCTGACCGCCCGGCGACACAATGCCCAGGACCACGAAGCGCTGGTTGCAGCGAACAAGGCCTGTCTCGATGCGACCGAGAAAAATTCTCCCGATGCCTACTACGCCGCCAATACCCGCTTCCACGAACTCATCTATAACGGCGCGAGAAACAGCTACCTGCGCGATCAGACGATTCGGCTGAGAAACACGCTGGAACCCTATCGGCGCGCTACAACATTTCATCCGGGGCTGATGCGAAAGTCGAACGAGGAACACAGCCGCATTCTTCATGCGGTTCTGAATTTCGACGAACAGGCCGCTGCCGCCGAAATGCATCTGCACCTCGATACCCTGAGAAACGATGCGATCTGGACTTTCGAGTCCATCCTGAACAGGATTTCCTCACCTGCAACGTGAGTCAGGCCTCTGCGCTCATGGTGCCCGGGGCGGGGATCGAACCCGCACGGCTTGCGCCCCAGGATTTTAAGTCCTGTATGTCTACCAGTTTCATCACCCGGGCAGGTACTGCTCGGATTCTAGCGTCTCGATCTCGATGACTTTCTGGGGGTCGAACAGCGGGTTCTCCCACTGCAAATCTGCCGGACTGGTGACCTTGCCAAGCGTGGTGGCATAACTGCCCGGATTGGTCAGCACACGGCACTTGCCGACCCGGTAGTCAAATGAGTCATGCACATGGCCGTGGATCCAGATATCGGCCTTCTTGACCAGGTCATCGAGATCGGACACGAAAGCGGCATTGCAGGGGTCGCCGCGGAACCGGGGATGCACACTGCCCCGTGAAGGCGCGTGGTGCGTGATCACCACTGTTTTACCCGCAAAGGGTTCGTCGAGCTTGGCCGCCAGCCATGCCTTCTCCTCCAGGTGTCGCTCATAGGCCTGCCTGGCGGAAAATCCCTGACCAATCTTCTGTACACCCATGATCTTGCGGTGATCGGCAATTCGGGCTTCGCAGGCAAACATCGAGGCCAGCTGGCGCCCGCCTGTACCCATGAGCTGGTAGTCGGTCCAGAGAGTACAGCCCAGGAACCGCACACCACGATCGATGTATTCGTCGCAGGACAACACCACCATGGCCGTGTCTTTCGCCGTCTGGCGCAACAGGGCGACATGCGGATCGATCGCGGTGTCGTAGAACTCGTGGTTGCCCGGCACATACAGCACCGGATGCGGCCAGTGACCGAATTTCGCGATCATCTGCGTGCCCACGTGAATATCCCCCGCCAGCACCAGCAGATCGGCAAACGGCGTGTAGAGCCGATCCACACGAAGGTAGTCTGGGAAGCGGCGGTTCAGGTATTCAAGATGGAGGTCGGAGGCAATATGAACGCGCAACATCGACCCAGTTTACAATCGCGCCGTCTTCATTGGAAAGCGGGGCCGCAATGTCCGACATCACTCAGTATGTTGCAGCTGCACTGTTTGCCATCGCAGTGCTGCACACCTTCTCCGCCAAGCTGTTCGAGCGGCTCTCGCATCGATACCCCAACCATCACGGGGTCTTCCACCTTCTCGGAGAAGTAGAGGCCGTATTCGGGTTCTGGTCCATCATTCTTTTTGCATGGCTGATTGTTGGCGAGGGGTTCAAGCCCGCGGTCGAATACATCGACAGCCGCAACTACACCGAGCCGCTTTTCGTTTTCGCGATCATGGTTGTGGCCGCCAGCAGACCGGTGATGACGGCAGCGCGCCTGCTGGTGGAGTCGGTTGCGGGAGTCATGCCGCTGGATCGGGCGCTCGCCCGCTACTTTCTGCTGCTGACACTGGTGCCCATTCTGGGTTCGTTCATTACCGAACCGGCAGCGATGACGCTGGCCGCACTGATGCTGCTGCCGTTTTTTCAGAGTCAGGCGCCGGCACGTTTCAAGTACGCCACCCTGGGCGTGCTCTTCGTGAATGTCTCGATCGGCGGCACACTGACCCACTTTGCCGCCCCACCCGTGCTGATGGTGGCTGCCAAGTGGCAGTGGGACACCGTCTACATGTTTACCCACTTTGGCTGGAAGGCCGCGATATCGGTATTGATCAGCGGCACCATCGTGACCATGCTGTTTCGTCGCGATGTGATTCAGGCCGCCGCGCATGCCTCGGCGGACGAATCAACCCTGCCGCCGGCCAGCGCACCCACGGCAATGATCGTTCTGCACCTGCTGATGATTGCCGGCATTGTCCTGTTCGCCCACCACCCGCCGCTGTTCATGGGCATCTTCCTTCTGTTCATGGGTGTGGCGACGGCATATCCGCAGCATCAGGACAGACTGATCCTGCGGGAAGGTCTGATGGTGGCCTTCTTGCTGGCCGACAACGCGGCACTCACCTATCTGGGTTCTCTGGTGGAGGGACTGTCCGACGAGTTCAAGTATGCGCTGGTCGCAGGTGCGGTGACGGGCGGCGGCCTGACCATCATCGCCAATGCGCCAAACCCCGCAGGTGCGGCAATCCTGCGCAAGCGCTTCGAGGACGAGAACATCAATCCGCTGCATCTGTTTCTGGCGGCGCTCGGCCCCACGGTTATCACCATCATCTGCTTCCAGGTGCTGACCTGAGCCATCCAATTATTAAGCCTTCATTAAATAGGGGAATCAGGGTTAGCATGAATGCTCAACGCCAAAAGGCGTGATCCACGGCCCGAAAGAGGCCATTTTCAGGGAGAGCATTCATGCAAGACGAGAGCGTGGCCCGCATCGTGGCCAACCCGAAGTATCGTGAGCTGACGCGCAAGCGGAGCAGCTTCGGATGGACCCTTACCATCCTGATGATGATCGTGTATTACGGCTATATCGCGCTCATCGCCTTCAACAAACCCTTTTTGTCCACGCCGATCGGTGCAGGCGTGACAACGATCGGTGTGCCGATCGGAATGGGGGTGATCGTGTTCACGATCGTCATCACCGGCATCTATGTGCGCCGTGCCAATCACGAGTTCGATGCACTCACCGCGGAAATCCTCAAGCAGGAGGCCCGCAAATGAAAGGCGCAAAACTTCTTCTCGCCCTTGGCGTGCTCGGGCTTGCGACGGGCTCGGCAATGGCCGCCGCTCGCGATGTTGGTCAGGCCGCCAAACAGGCCACCAACTGGACAGCCATCGGCATGTTCGGCGCCT
>CAYYDO010000113.1:0-2897 GCA_964470595.1 uncultured Burkholderiaceae bacterium
GAATCTCAACGGTGACGCCTTGGAAAACTATTGCTGCATCTTCAAAGTCCAGTCCACGTTCGGCGAGGGTCTTTTCACGCTTTCCAGGATCGTAAAGAATTCGCATAGGTTATTGTATATACAATAATAGCGATCAGCAAAGGGGTTGAGATTGCAGGTTCGAATCCCTGGCAACCTCAGAACTTGATTTAGATTGAACTCAGCACGTTAGCGCAGTGCCCCCTGCTGGGCCGCCAAAAAAATGGGGCCTACAGCCCCGGCTTGCTTGTGCCAGAGGCATCCTGTTGTCGAAGCAACTCAAACTCCGGATGGACGTTGTTGAGCCTCGAGACGGTCACTGGAAATGAGGGAAACCCGACGGATGACACCCTCCCGCATGACAGACAATTCGAGTTTGGTTCCAGCGGGTCCAAGCGCCCATAGCCGGCGATAGAAGTCTGCCAAGTCGACGATTGTCTTGTCCTGCAGTGCGAGAATTCGATCGCCTTCTTGCAGTCCGGCTTGCTCCGCGGGACTCTTGGCGGACACCCGCTGGATGACCACCCCCCCTTCCGGATGCGGTTGGCTATGTATTCCAAGCCAGGCCTGTGGTGGCCCGGAGCGGCGTCCGAACTTGAGAAGGTCGGGGAGCACCGGTTTGAGCAGATTGATCGGGATGTAAAGGTTTCCTGGCAGCGTAAGGGGTTCGTTTGTGGCGTCGGCAACAATGAGCGAGCCGAGACCTACAAGCGCGCCGCGGCTGTCGAAGAGGCCCGCTCCACTCCAATTGCTCACTGCAGGGATAGTAAACAAGGGCGCCTCCAGAAGGTACTCCCAGTTGCCTGCGAAGGGTCTTCGGGAAGCCAGAAAGATTTCCGTCGGCTCGGGCTCACTGTGCCCAAGAGTCAGTAGCCGTTGCGGGGCAGACAAAGCGTCGGAATCACCGAGCGCCACCGGTTGTTGCTTCAAGGGGATTAAAGCCCTGAGGATTCCAATGCCGCTTGCCGGGTCTTGACCAATGATTGTTGTGGGTACTTGCCTACCCTGACTGTCGACGATGTTGACGGTCTCGGCCTCGATAAGCAGGTAGCCGACAGTGACAATCGTGTCGCGGTCAATGATGATTCCCGATCCAACCCGATAAGGACCGAGCGTCCTGGAGCTCGGGGCCGAGGCGATAGCCGAGACTTGAACCATGACCACGCTCTGCATGAGGCGGTCTAAAGCCGCGGCATCTGGGACGGCAGGACTATTCGCTTGGGCGAGGACTGGGGCGGGCAGCAGGGTAAAGGCAGCCAGGACCAGCGCAGCAAAGCACTGCTTGGCGAGTCTGAGGCGCTGCGCCAGACAAACGCTCTCTTTCGTCTCTTGTTGGGTAAGCATGTCATTAATCTAACTGACGACAATCGAAAGTGCTATCAACAGGGGAGCCGGATCGAGAAATAGCCTGAGTGTCGTTAGTGACTTGATCCGGCAAATTGCCGCACAACCAAGTGATCATCCGGGAGTTCCCATGACCGCAAGAGCCGCTGTCGCCAGCCCACGCGCCTCAAAACCCAAGTCTGCACGGCTGGAGGCCCGGATCGGTCATGACCTGCATGCGGCCGTCAAGAGCGCTGCAGATCTTTCAAGAAAGGGGCTGTTGCAATCGGCTGGCATGGCGGTGAACTATCTCTACGATCTGGACAAGGTTGAGGAACAACATGAGGCATTCAGTAAAGGAGTGGTGACCTGTTCAAGGCGCGTTGCAAAGCAAATCGCGTAGAAATTTCCGTCAATCGAACCCAGGAAGGATATGCCCCGCTGGTCAGCATGGACACAGCAGCCGTTGAAACGAGATGGTTGGCTCAATCAGGATTTTCTGGCGCCACCATGGCGCGTAAGCCAGGGGCGTATTCATAGATCAGGCGGAGTCCATCAAGCGTGGAAGAATCTTTCGGGGCAATGCTTGTTTTCCTCGATGCTTGACAGAATTGCTGCGTCCGGTAACACTGTTACCCGTGACTTCCGCGCATGTTTCGTTCGATTACCAAAACGCCCGAGCCGAGGGGGACGCGGCAGTGCGCCGCGGACTCATCGAACTCGCTGCCCGGCTTCTGGCGGATGAGGGGCCGCAGGCGCTGACGCTGCGTACGCTCGCGAATCGGGCCAATTGCTCGACCAAAGTCCTTTACACCCTGTTTGGCAGCAAGAACGGTTTGAGCGAGGGGCTCAAGGTGGAGGGGTTCGCACGATTACGTTTCGCTGTTGAGCGCGAACGACGCCGCCATCGAGATCCAGTTCGAGCGCTTCTCCCGGTGATGATGACCTACCGCACCTTTGCCTTGACCCATCAGTCCATGTTTCGGGTGATGTTCGGCAATGCGCTTCCCGAGCATGTACCCACCGACTATTCGCGGCAGCAGGCGGAACTCGCGCTTGGCGCGGTTGAATCTGTCGTAGCCGAGGCGCAGGCCGTGATCGGCTCGAGTTCGGCAGACGCCTGTGAGGTCGCCGTGCGGCTTTGGGCGGCCGTGCACGGGCCGGTGACACTCGAACTCGAGGGTATTTCTCCCTTTAACGTCGACGGCGAGCGCCTCGCGCGGCTCGCGGTATCCGACGTCCTTGTCAGTCTGCGACTGATGTCTCCCATCGTACCGACACGCACAGAGGCCCTCTCATGACCAACCACGATGACATCCCCGCATGACTCACACCAACTTTCATCGGTATCAGGTTGCGCTGCCAGTACACGCTGCATTGCTCTCGTTGTTGAGTGTTCGACCCCCCCCTTTTTTTCTCTGAGAAGTAACGATGTTTCTGTAATGCAACATTGTTATCCAATGGTCAGGAATGAACCATGAAACCCGACGACATTACTCTGCCGGTCTCCTCAAGAGGCTCTTCACGCAATCGGTGCGGCCAACCGACAACAAGGC
>CAYYDO010000113.1:2907-6693 GCA_964470595.1 uncultured Burkholderiaceae bacterium
CGCTGACCCGATATTCAGGCGATGGGCGGGATCACTGCTGGTCATTGCTCCCCTGGTCGGCTGCAGCGCACCAACGCCCCCTGCAGCGCCTGACCTCGGGTTCGTGACAGGACGCTTCTCACTCGCTGCGCAGACGGGTTCCGAGCACCTTGATGCAATCACCTGGCGGGGTTTCGGCGATCCTGCGCTCGAGGCCCTGATCAACCAGGCGCGATCAGCCAATCTGGATGTGCGAATTGCACAGGAACGCGTGAGACAAGCTCGCGCAGGCAGCATTGCGGCAGCGTCGCGATTGATGCCAACGGTATCGGTCACGGGCTCGCTCTCGGATCAGCGCACGGGTCTGCCCGCCCAGATCAAGCAGCGTACTCCTGATGTCAGGGCCACTCGTGGTGGTATCGAGATGGGTTGGGAACTGGATGTTTTCGGCGCGGCACGGGCTGCCGCTGATGCCGCTGAACTTGATGCACTGGCTGCAGATGCTGGAGTCGAGACGGCGCAGTGGTTGGCCACCACCGAGGTGGCCCGACAGTACCTGATCTGGCAGGGAGCGCGTTTACGGCTACGGCAATTGCAGACTCTCTTGCAGACACAGCAGGAAACCGAGCGTCTGACACGCAACCGGGAGGCCGACGGCTTGGCAAGCCGCTTTGATGTGACCCGAGCCGCAGGCGAGGTACAAACCCTGGCAGGACAATTGCCCGCGTTGCGAACGCTGGTATCGGTGACGGAAGCGCAGATCAAAGTGCTTCTGGGTTTGAGCCCAGAGGTCCGATTGTCGGCATTGAACCCGGAGATGCAGCCCGATTTGCCTCAAGCGCCGCAATTCAATCCTGGCCAGCCCATCGAGCTGCTGACGCGGCGTCCCGATCTGCGCGTGGCAGAGCGGCAGTTGTTGGCAGAGTCGGCGCGCCTGCGCGAGAGCCAGGCTGATCAGTGGCCACGCGTTGTTTTCGGTGCGGCACTTGGTCAGCAGGATCTGCGACTCAACGGACTCGACCTGTCGCCTTCGCGTTTCAGCAATGTTGCAATCGCATTCTCGTTGCCCTTGTTCAATGCTGGACGGTTACGGGCTGCTGTGGAGCGGCAATCGGCGCGTGAGCGTTCAGCAATGTTGCAGTACGAGCGAGCTGTGCTCGTCGCCTTACATGATGTGGAGAACAGTCTCGTGGCCCTGGATCAGGAGCGTGAGCGTGGTCTTCAGCTTGCTGCAGCGGTTGATAGTCGGCGCGAGGGGTTGAAACATGCGCGCTCGCTCCACCGTGAGGGCCAGATTGATCTCTTGCAGGTGCTCGAGGCGCAGCGCAGTCTGATCGCCGCCGAGTTGGCCGCCACCGATAGCCGTACCTCTCGCGCACTGGGGGCGGTGCAACTGATCCGAGCGCTTGGCGGAGGCTGGTACACCACGCCCCCTGCCATTTCCGCAGCTACTGCTTCATCCACCCTGTTTCCTGCTTTCAAGCCATGAGGTCATCATGACTGGATATCGACGCTTTCTTTCACGTTGCCTGACATCTCTGACGCTGCTTCCCCTTATCGTTGCGTGCTCACCCAATCCATCGGCAACAACGGCGGTGCCGTCGGTTTTCGTCAGTCCGGTTCGCAATGAGACCGGTACGGTTGAGCGTGTGTTGTTTGGCCAGATTCGTCCGCGGGTGGAGGCTGATCTCAGCTTCCGAGTTGGCGGCAAGATCACGGATCGCCTGGTGGAATTGGGTCAGGTCGTGCGTTCGGGCCAGGAACTGGCCCGTTTAGACCAGGTTGATTATCAACTTGCGGTTCGCGCTGCAGAGGAGCAGCAGCGCGCCGCCGAAGTGGATGCTGTTCAGGCTGCCAGCGATGCGGCACGGTTCAAGCGGCTGCTGGTGGATGGGTCGGTGGGTGTAGCCGATGCAGAGCGGCAGCAGGCACGCGCGGACGCGGCCGATGCCCGCCTCAAGCAGGCGCAGAAGCAGACGTTGCTGGTACGTAATCGTGAAGCGTATACGGTGTTGACAGCGCCTTTTGATGGCGTGGTGACGGCTTTGCGTTTCGAGGTGGGCCAGATGGTGGATGACAGGGCACCTGTGTTGAGCGTTGCCAGGCCCAGTGAACTGGAAGTGGTGGTCGACATACCGGAGTCTCTCGTGCCGGGGCTCAAGCGCTGGCAGGCGAGTGTTCTGGTCGGTGATGCCATTACATCCGTGAACGCACAAGCGCTGCCACTGCGGTTGCGCGAGTTGGCACCAAGCGCGAATGCGGTAACGCGCACGACGCGTGCGCGTTACGCATTGACAGTACCAACCGAAAGCAGCGCATGGCGGATGAACATGACTGCGGAGGTGCGCCTTCAGCAGACCGGATTTCAGTCAGGCGCGGAGTTGCCGCTTGGAGCCTTGCTGGTTACCCAGTCGGTTGGTGGCAATGAGACAGCCACTCGCGAGTCTGCATCCGCGCAGCCGACGGGTCCCGCTGTCTGGCTGGTGGATGCCGATACGGGGAAACTGAGTCGCCAACCCGTGAAGCTGTTGTCGCAGACCACGGATCACATTCGCGTGGCTGGGCTCGCCGATGGCGCACTGGTGGTCACCGTAGGCGCCCACAAGCTGGATGAAGGCATGAAAGTGCAAGCGGTTCGACGACCCCTGCCCACCGTGCAATCGGCTTCGCCCTCTGCGGCGGTACCTGTTGTGACATCAACGATGGTGCCCCGATGAAGCATTTCAATTTGTCCGAATGGGCAGTAAACCACCGTGCGCTCGTTCTTTTCCTGATGATCGGTACCTTGCTGATGGGATCTTTGTCCTTCACGCGTCTGGGTCGGCTGGAGGATCCCAACTTCAATGTGCCGACGATGACCGCAGTGGTTGCATGGCCGGGCGCTACCGCCCGTCAGGTGCAGGATCAGGTGCTCAATCGTATGGAGCGGGAGCTGCAGAAGATTGAAGGCATCGATTATGTTCGTAGCTTCGCACGTCAGGGATATGGGGGTCTGAATTTTTTCATGAAGGGGGGCACCCCAAAGCAGGACATGGAACGTGCCTGGTACCTGGCGCGCAAGAAGATCGGCGATATCAGACAGGATTTTCCTGAGGGGGTACGCGGTCCCTTTTTCAATGACGAGTTCAACGATGTCTACAGCGTGCTTTACGCGTTCAGTGCTCCGGAACTGAGTTGGCCTGAACTACAAGTGCTGGTGGAAGATGCCAAGCGGCACCTGCAGGCGACCCCAGGGGTGACCAAAATCGATATCTTCGGCCGTCAGGCCGAGAAGGTGTATGTTGAATTCAGCAGTACCCGTCTGGCGGCGCTGGGTATCAGTCCGCAGACACTGATCGATACGCTGGCCCGGCAGAACCTCGTCATTCCAACCGGCAGTGTCGAGGGGCAGCACGACCGTGTCTTCGTGCGAATTGCGGACAAAGGCTTTGCAGACGAGGCTGGCCGTAATGGCCAATTGCCCGGTAGCTTCCAGACCGCGCGCGATATCGCTCAAGTCTCCGTTGCGGTCGGGGGCAATCTGCTCAAGCTTGGCGATGTGGCCACAGTACGCAGTGGGTTTGAGGATCCGCCGCAGTTCACGGTGCGCCACAACGGTCAGCCAGTGCTGATACTCGGCGTCACCTTTGAGCGAAGTGGAAATATCCTGAAACTGGGGGCTGCTCTGGACGAGCGCATGGCCGCGCTGCAGGCTTCCCTGCCGCGGGGTGTCACGGTCGACAAGGTAGCCGATCAACCCCGCATCGTTGATGCAGATTTTTTAGTCATTGGAGCTGGAATTGCGGGACTCGCCTTTGCCTTAGAGGC
>CAYYDO010000114.1:0-2229 GCA_964470595.1 uncultured Burkholderiaceae bacterium
TTGCGGGATTCATCGGCGCCGGGAGCAAGGCGCCAGGCGCCATCCGATTTCCCGATCGCGTTCCAGGTCCACACGCTGGCGGGCTCGACGGCTTCGGAGAATCGCGCCATGCAGCGTACCCGCCCCCACCGCGATTCGACCCATATCCAGCCGCCGTCCGCGATGCCGGCCTGTGCTGCGGTAGCGGGATTGACGAAGAGGTAGTTGTGACTGTGGATCTGTCGCAGCCAGGCGTTCTGCGAATCCCAGGAGTGGTACATCGCCATCGGACGCTGCGTGAGGGCCCGCAGGGGGAAGTCCTGCTCGTCCGTGACGGCATCTTCGAGCGGGGGGTACCAGAAGGGCAGCGGATCGAAGTAGGTCTCGATGCGTTCCCGCAGATGGTCAGGCGGTTGGCGACCCTCACGTCGGCCCTGGGCAGCAAGACGGAAATGCTGGAGATGCTCGCAATAGATTGCGATCTGCACGGGCTCCTCTTTCTGGCGGAATCCGTTTTCACGCGCAAACCGGATGTAATCCCGATTCCAGTTGCGCATGTAATGCAGGGATTCCGGCAATTTGTGGTGGAAGACGCAGTTGTTCTTCGCGTACATCTCCCACTGGTTCGGGTTGGGCTCTCCCTTGAGTGACTTGTCGCCGTCGGTGCCGCGCCATCCTGCAAGAAAACCGATTCCCGATCCGGGAGCGGTCTCGAAGCGCGTGATGAAGTCGGGATAGTCCCTGAACTTGCGTGAGCCGTCCGGACTGGTGAAGGCCGGCAGTTTCAGACGCGATGCCAGTTCGATCAGCACTTCCTGAAAGGGGCGGCATTCGCCGGTGGGAGGCACAACGGGAATCCTGACTGCATCGACAGGTCCATCGAATTCCGAGATCGGCCGATCGAGCATGCTCATGCAGTCATGACGCTCGAGGTAGGTCGTATCGGGCAGCACCAGATCAGCGAAGGAGACCATTTCGGAATCGAACGCATCGCAGACCACGAGGAACGGAATGCGAAACTCTCCCTGATCATCCCGCGCATTGAGCATCTCGCGTACTGCCATGGTGTTCATGGTGGAGTTCCATGCCATGTTGGCCATGAAGATCAGGAGGGTGTCGATCGGGTAGGGATCGCCCCGGACAGCGTTGGTGATGACGTTGTGCATCATGCCGTGGGCGGCAAGTGGGTGCTCCCAGGAGAATGCCTTGTCGACCCGCAGCGGGTTTCCGTTGACATCGACCGAGAGATCCTCTGGTCGGGCCGGCCAGCCAAGGGGTGCGGCACCGAGGGGCGTATCGGGCCGGATCTGATCCTCCGACGACGGCGCTCTCATCCGCGGTGGTGTCTGTCGAGGGTAGGGCGCCTTGTGACGGAACCCGCCAGGGCGATCGATGGTGCCCAGGAGACTCATCAGAATCCCCAGGCCACGAATGGTCTGAAAGCCGTTGGAATGCGCCGCGAGGCCCCGCATCGCGTGAAAGGACACCGGCCGGCCGATCACTGTGTCGTGCTGCCCTCCCCAGGCATCGGTCCAGGGGATCGGCAACTCGAATGACTGGGTGAATGCGGCATGGGCCATTTCGCGGGCCAGACTGCGGATTCTTTCCTCCGCAATGCCGGTGATGGCGCTCGCCCACGCCGGAGTCATGTCACGCACGCGACGGCGCAGCAACTCCAGGGCAGGTGCCACGCGTCGCCCCTTGTGGGGTCCTTCCGGGATGATGAATTCCCCCTCGAGGGCGAAGTCTCCTGTGTCAGTGGTCTCGCGGGGAACCGGTCGTCCCGCGCGGGTGGACCATGCCATCTTGTTCAGCGGGAGATCATCGCTGATGGCAGGGCGATCGGGATCGCGAAGAAACAGGCCGTGATCAGGACCGTCATCGATCAGCACGAGGTCAGGGCCATTGGAGAATGATCGCAGGAAGGCATGGTCGATCTGGTCGGCGCTGATCAGTTCCGAAACGAGCGCCATCAGCAGGGCACCGTCGGTACCCGGGCGGATCGGGATCCATTCGTCCGCAATCGATGAATAGCCGGTGCGTACGGGATTGATCGAAATGAAGCGGCCGCCAGCCCGACGAAACTTGGACAGGGCGATCTTCATCGGATTGCTGTGATGATCCTCGGCTGTCCCCAGCATGATGAAGAGGCGTGATTGGTCGAGGTCGGGACCGCCGAACTCCCAGAAACTGCCGCCTATGGTGTAAATCAGACCCGCCGCCATGTTCACCGAGCAGAAGCCACCGTGC
>CAYYDO010000114.1:2239-6640 GCA_964470595.1 uncultured Burkholderiaceae bacterium
GCGCCGCGTAGTTGGGTGTGCCGAACTGGCGGGCAAACAGGCCGGTGAGCGCCTGCATCTGATCACGGCCGGTGAACAGTGCGAATCGTTTCGGGTCGGTGGCACGAATCCGCGCCAGTCGGGAAGAGAGCATATCGAGGGCCTCCTCCCAGCTGATTTCCTCGAATGCCGAATCGCCACGGTCGCGCCCCTGGATGCGCCGCAGGGGTTTTGTGATGCGGGCCGGAGAGACCTGCTTCATGATCCCGGACGACCCTTTGGCGCAGATCACGCCCTTGTTCAGCGGATGCTCGGGATTGCCGTCGATGTAGCGAATCTTGTCATCCACCATGTGCACGCGTATGCCACAGCGGCAGGCGCACATGTAGCAGGTGGTCTTGCGGATTTCCGTGGTTCCCTGCGCGGGATCCGCGGTTGGGTCGTGAATTGGAATCGTGATGGGAGCGTTCATGTGGATCGGTGGACTCTCGGGTGTGGTGAGCGAGAAACAGGTGTACCAATGAATCGTGAGATGGCGAGGAGATCGGTTTGCTCAAGCCCCGCGGAGAGATCGAGTGCGAGGCGTTGGGGGTAGAAGCACCCCAGATCGAGGCCAACTCCGAGTGCACAGATCTGCAAGGCGCCCGATGACGTCAATGTCGTCACCACCTGTCGCAGATGCTGGTCGAGATAGTTCGAATCGTTTGTCTGATGGGTTGCGCTGTCCATGGGGCAGCCGTCGGAGATCACCACGAGAATGCGGCGTGCAACGGCACGCTCCCCCAGACGCCTGGCTGCCCATTGGAGAGCTTCGCCATCGATGCCCTCGCGGTACAAGTCGAGTCTGCGCAACGCCGCCAGTCCATGTCGACCGATACGCCATGGTGTGCGGGCATCCTTGAACACCATGTGCAGCGCTTCGTTGAGCCGCCCGGGAAATGCGGGCTGACCAGCCCGTTTCCAGTCGCGCAGCGCCCGGCCGCCATTCCATGCGCCGGTCGAAAACCCGAGAATCTCCACATGAACCCCGGCGATCGACAATGCCCGGCCAAGCACATCCACCATGGTCGACAGTGTTGATGCGTGCGTCTTCATGGATCCGGAACAATCCAGCAGGAAAGTCACGGCGGTCTGCATGCGCGGAAGGGTTTCCTCGTCCCGGAAGATCTGCCGCATGGTGGGGTCCACCACAATCCGCGAGAGCCGGGCCGAATCGATATGACCTTCCTCGCGCGAGAATCTCCAGCGGGCGATGTGGGGCGCACAGAGTCGGCGTTCGAATTCCCTTGCCAGCTGATGCACATTGAAATGGCCCGCCTGAACATCGTGATCGATGGCCGCACGCAGGGCGCGGACCTCGGCTGTCCGGAGCGCCGAGACAGCGTCGATTTCCCGGTCGTAGGCCCGCGTGAAGACGCGATAACGGCCGCCCGAGGCTTGCCAGGCGCGGCTCTCACGGGTCTCTGCCACCCGGGGTGCCTCGCTGGCCTGTCCGGTGAAATGCAACCGGAGATGGAATCCGTTGCGGCTGCGAAATGCACGTGGTGGCTCTCCCGTGCGGGACGCCGCGGCTCTGACCGATTCGCCTGCCCAGCGTGCGATCTCCAGGGCGGGTGTATGAAACGCTTTCTGGTCGCGCATGGTTGTCTTGAGCATGGCGAGTGCATGCCCGATCTCAGGAACGATGTTCGCGCGCGTGCCTTCGAGCAAGGCGGAGAGCCGATCGGGAAGCTCATGACCGGCGAGCCGCGACCAGCACACCACGGCGAGAGTCCGGATGAGAATACCCATGCTGGTCTCGGTCAGGCCGGAATCAACGAATTCCTCTGACCACTGCAGAAAGCGCTCGTGCAGGTTGTGGCGCAGGCCACGCATGACGGGTGGCGCAAGGCTCTCCACTCGGAGTTGCTCGAGCAGTTCGAACAGCAGCTGCTCCACCTCCCCCTCTGGCATGGTCCGAGCATGCAGCGCTGCATCGCTCAGACGCAGGCGCAAGGCGGCGCCATCGAGTAGAGGTCGATGATCGGCAATCGTCCGCGGATCCTGATGCTGATGGGCTGCGGCCAGGGCGATCGCGTCCGTTCCGCGGTAGAGCGTGCGACCAGTCCACTGGAGGTCTGGCTGACCTGTCAGGCTGCGAATCAGTGCGCCACCGAGCGTATCGATTCCGAGACCCGCGAGTTGGCCAGTCATGCTCATGCAGTCGCTTCTTTCGCGGCCGGATGGATTCCCGGAAGTTCCCGATCAAAGCAGCGCTGGAAGTATTCCGCCACCAGGGGGCGCTCCGCAGGCTCGCATTTGTTGAGAAACGACAGGACGAATGCCTGTGCCTCGTCGCCGAAGATTTCAAGGTTTTCAGCCCAGGTCATCACGGTGCGTGGCGACATCAGAACCGAGAGGTCCCCGACTGCGAACCCTTGTCGGGTCAAACCGGCCACGGCCACCATCGCCTCGACGAGCGCACGCCCCGCAGGGCTGTCGAGAGAAGGTACACGCGACAGCACGATGGCGGCCTCTTCGGCAGGATCCAGATAGTCGAGCGAGGCAATCAGACTCCAGCGATCGAGCTGCGCATGGTTGAGCAGTTGTGTCCCGTGATACAGGCCGTTCAGATTCCCCAGTCCGAGTGTGTTCATGGTCGCGAACAGCCGGAATCCCGAGTGTGGACGGATCACGCGTTTCTGGTCGAGAAGGGTGAAGCTGCCATCGCGCTCGAGAACCCGCTGAATCACGAACATGACTTCAGGGCGCCCGGCATCGTATTCATCAAACACCAGTGCCACCGGACGCTGCAGGGCCCACGGCAGGATTCCCTCCTGGAACTCGGTGACCTGCAGTCCGTCGCGCAGGGTGATGACATCCTTGCCCACCAGGTCGAGACGACTGATGTGACCGTCCAGGTTGACCCGCACGCATGGCCAGTTCAGCCGCGCGGCGACCTGCTCGATATGGGTCGACTTGCCGGTGCCGTGCAGCGCCTGAATGGCGACACGGTGGTTGTGGGCAAAGCCGGCGAGGATGGCGAGCGTGACGTCCCGGTTGAACCGGTAGGCGGGATCGACATCAGGCACGTGCGGGTCGCGTTGACTGAAGGCCGGTACCCGCAGATCGCTGTCGATACCGAAGGTTTCGCGGACGCTGACCTGGAGGTCCGGCCCGCGTGCGGAAAGCTCATCCATGGGCGGCGTCCTCGCTGTCGAGACTGTCGTTGATGCGACCAAGCGCCTGTGCGGCGCGCTGGAGCGTTGGCAGAAAGGCAAGTGCACGCTCTGCAGAGAAGCGCATCACCGGCGCCTGCAAGGCGATTCCCATATTGGACGGACCCCTGGCGGCCGGCACCAGCACCCCCAGGCAGAGCAGTCCGGGAAGAAACTCCTCGGCATCGAAGGCATATCCCTGTTCGCGGACGATCTCGAGCTCCTGCTCGAGCGCCGTCAGATCGGTCAGTGTGTTGGCGGTGAAACGTTCGAGTGGAACCGCACCGAGCAGGCGTCTTCGCTGTGCGGCACTCATCTGGCTCAGAAACAGTTTCCCCGTTGCCGAGCAGTGCGCCGGAACCCGGGAACCCGAGTGCAGGTAAAAGCGCAGCGGGGCCGCAGTCTCGACGCGATCGAGGTAGAGCACCTCCCCTCGGGAGAAGGCGGTGAGATTGCAACTCTCGCCGATCTCGTCGACCAGTTGTCGAAGCACGGCATGCCGTGCGCCATGCGTGGTGCTGTTGAGCAGGATGTTCTCCGCCAGTCGCGTCAGACGCAGCCCGGTGCTGTACTGGCGACCATTGCCCTCGCGCTGGAGAATGCCCGCCGATTCCAGCTGCTGGAGCATGCGGTGCAGGGTGGGCTTGGGTAGACCGGTCTCGTCCGCCATGGCCTGCAGCGTGAACGGACGATCCCGAGTCGCCACGACCTCGAGCAGGGCCAGAAGACGCATGTTGGGCGTATCGGCGTCGATGCGATGTTCCACCGCTGTTGGGACCAGGTGCATGAGAAAATTCTAGGTTATTCCGGATTATGGTTCAATTTATTCCGGAATAAGAAATTAATATTGACGCCAGCCAGCAGGCTGCCTACACTTTTTGGCGAATGGCGCGACGGGTGTCGAACCCCCCAACGCGCATCAGCCCGCAACCGCCCGCAAGGAGAACACGTGAACAAGCCTTTCGAAATCCGCATGCCCGTGCAGGGTGTGCAGAAAATGACGCCGTCCGAAGCCTTTGTCGAAACCCTGGTGGCCAATGGTGTCACGGAGATTTTCGGCATCATGGGCTCGGCATTCATGGATGCCATGGATATCTTCGCGCCAGCGGGGATTCGACTGATCCCGGTGGTGCATGAGCAGGGGGCGGCCCATATGGCCGACGGGTATGCGCGTGTTTCCGGCCGGCATGGTGTGGTGATCGGTCAGAACGGCCCGGGCATCAGC
>CAYYDO010000115.1:0-6581 GCA_964470595.1 uncultured Burkholderiaceae bacterium
ATGTTGGGGTCGAAGATGATGTCTTCAGCGGGAAAGCCGACCGTTTCCGTCAGCAGCCGATAGGCGCGACTGCAGATCTGCTTGCGCCGCTCCAGGGTGTCGGCCTGACCCTGCTCGTCGAACGCCATCACGATGACGGCTGCACCATAGCGGCGACAGAGCTCGGCCTGACGAAGGAACTCGGCCTCACCCTCCTTCATCGAGATCGAATTCACCACAGCCTTGCCCTGAACGCATTTCAGGCCGGTCTCGATCACGCTCCATTTCGAGGAGTCGATCATCACGGGCACTCTGGAAATGTCGGGTTCGGATGCAATCAGATTCAGAAAGCGGGCCATGGCGGCCTCCGAATCGAGCATCGCCTCGTCCATGTTCACATCGATGATCTGTGCGCCATTGTCGACCTGCTGTCGCGCTACGGCGACGGCCTGTTCGAATTCGCCGGCCAGCACCAGGCGGGCAAACTGCCGTGAACCGGTGACATTGGTCCGCTCGCCCACATTGACGAAGAAGGAGTTCCCGTCGATGTTGCAGGCTTCGAGTCCGGAGAGTCGCAGCGCAGGCGGCCGGGTCGGAATGGCGCGCGGCGCGAAGTCATTGACAGCGCGGGCAATCGCGGCGATGTGCTCGGGCGTGGTGCCACAGCATCCGCCGACCACATTGACCCAGCCCTGTTCGGCAAACTCTTTCAGAAATCCGGAGGTGATCGGCGGTGTTTCATCAAAGCCCGTGGGGGCCATCGGATTGGGCAGCCCGGCATTGGGGTAGATGCAGATCGCCGTGTCGGCCAGGCGCGATATCTCTTCGACATAGGGTCGCATCAGGGCCGCACCGAGGGCACAGTTCAGTCCGATGGTGATGGGCCGTGCGTGGCGCACGCTGTTCCAGAACGCCTCTACCGTCTGGCCCGAGAGGATTCGTCCCGATGCATCGGTGATGGTGCCGGAGATCATGACCGGCCAGCGCATGCCACGGCGCTCGAAGACCGCTTCGAGCGCAAAGAGGCAGGCCTTGGCATTCAGGGTGTCGAAGATCGTTTCGATCAGCAGCAGGTCAGCGCCTCCGTCCAGAAGGGCCTCGGCCTGCTCCGCATAACTGGATGCCAGCTGATCGAAATGGATGTTGCGTGCACCGGGATCGTTGACATCCGGGGATATCGAGGCAGTTCGCGGGGTTGGTCCGATCGCGCCGGCGACAAAGCGCGGTTTCCCGGGCGTGCTGTGGCGGTCACAGGCTGCACGGGCGATCCGGGCCGATTCCAGATTCATCTGTCTGACCAGCGGTGCCAGCCGGTAGTCTTCCTGGGCAATGGTGGTGGCGCCGAACGTATTGGTCTCGACGATATCGGCACCGGCGGACAGGTAGGCCTCGTGGATCTCGGCGATGACGTCGGGACGGGTGAGCGACAGCAGCTCATTGTTGCCCTTGAGGTCGATGCCCGAGGCGACCGATCGGTTCACCTCGGCGCGCACCGTTTCGTCGAGATCGGGCACCTGTGTGCCGCGATAGTCGTCCTCCGTGAGCCTGACCTGCTGGATCATCGTTCCGGTGGCCCCGTCGAGCACCAGGATTCGCTGCGCAAGGTGCGCGCGAAGCAGGGCGAAGGATGGGTGTTCGGGCAGGTGTCGTGGCATGGTGGTGGACCCGTTGCGGCGGGAAGACCGGGATTGTAGTGGGCTGGGGTTCAGCGTGTCGTTTTGAGGCTGTCGAGCCAGCTGACCAGTCCGTCGCTGTTCAGCTGCAGGTCGAGTTCGAGAACCTGCAGGCACTGCTCCCGACCGAGTTTTGATCCGTGGGCCTGCAGTTGCCCCAGCAGCAGGGTCTGCATGTCGCCGCGAATCCTACGGGCACGCTCCTCGCCGGCATCCTGGTGGCGCAGGGCCAGTTCGGCAAAGTCCTCGGTCTGGCGCAGCAGGAATTCGCCATGCCGGGTCACGTCGCGAACCTGTGCATAGTGGGTCAGGTAGACCGCCGGCGGTTTGGCGGCCATGAGACGTCGCATGGAGGTCTGCAAGTCGTCCGGCATGAACTGCGAGGGCGAGGAGGTCACAAAGACAAACGCCCCGGCAGCGCTGTCGAGCTCGCGATAGGAGATGCCAAAGGTGTCTCCCGTGAAGAAGGCCTTGGTGCGCGTGTCGCGGATGTAGACATGATGCCGTGCATGACCGGGCGCGTCCCAGAACTCGAAGGTACGTCCGGCCAGCGAGACGGTCGCGCCCTCCGGCGTCTCGATGATGCGATCCGCAGCGATTGGCTCGAGGCCGCCGTACTCGCGAACGGCCATATCCTCGCCGTAGACCTGGCACACGGCTTCCCAGAGCTTCGACGGATCGACCAGATGACGGCTACCGCGCGGATGGACGGTCAGGCGTGCGTTGGGGCACAGTCGCATGAGTTCGCCGGCCCCACCGGCGTGATCCAGGTGCACGTGTGTGAGCAGGATCCAGTCCACATGCGAGGCATCCAGACCCAGGGCACGTATGGCATCCATGATCCGGGGCGCCGCATAGCGGGTGGAGGTGTCGATGATGGCAATACGATCTTTCTCGACAACCAGGTGCACGGCATCGAATTCGTCCCGGAAGTAACCCGAATCGAGTGCATGAATGCCGTCGCCGAAATGCCGCATGAGCGGCGTGATCAGCGGCGCACCTGCGTGTTGATGATGCGGGTTGAGCGGGCTCATGAGAGTTTCGTCCTGATCAGGTCGCTGACCTGCTGTGGGTTGGCCTTGCCCTGGGATTTCTTCATCACCTGACCAACCATGGCGTTGAGCGCCTTGTCCTTTCCGGCCCGGAATTCCTCGACCATTCGGGGCTGGGCGGCAATCACCTCGTCGACCAGGCTGGCGATAAGGCCCGTATCCTGGATCTGACGCAAACCCCGCGCCTCGATCACCTGATCGGCGGTTGCATGCTCTCCCGTCCAGAGGCAGGCCAGCACATCGCGAGCGATCTTGTTGCTGATGGTGCCGTCGGCCACGCGTGCGATGACCCCGGCGAGTTGTTCCGCATTCACCGGGCAGTCCGAAATATCGCGATTGTCGCGGTTCAGTCCTGATGCAATTTCGCCCATGATCCAGTTGGCGGCTGTCTTCGCATCCACCCCGCGACCCTCGCCTGCCCGAAGGACATCGAAGAAGAAATCGGCGGTGGGACGGCTTGCACAGACCATTGCAGCGTCGTATTCCGAGAGC
Organism: uncultured Burkholderiaceae bacterium; assembly: GCA_964470595.1. Classification (GTDB taxonomy): domain Bacteria; phylum Pseudomonadota; class Gammaproteobacteria; order Burkholderiales; family Burkholderiaceae_A; genus Lacustribacter. Next base: position 3,197 of record CAYYDO010000115.1, read on the forward strand.
CCGTGCTCGCGAACCAGGCGCTCCCGCAGGGCCTCCGGCAGCTCGGGCATGGCGGCTCCGATATCGCGAATCCATTGCGCATCGATCACGAGGGGAGGCAGATCCGGATCGGGGAAATAGCGGTAATCGTGCGCATCCTCCTTGGAGCGCATGGCGCGGGTTTCTTCACGGTCGGGATCGAACAGCCTCGTTTCCTGCACCACCGTGCCACCGTCCTCGATCAGCGCGATCTGGCGGCGCGCCTCGACCTCGATGGCCTTCTCGAGAAAACGGAAGGAATTCAGGTTCTTGATTTCGCATCGCGTACCCAGGGTCTCCGACCCGAGGGGACGCACCGACACATTGGCATCGATCCGGAATGAACCTTCCTGAAGATTGCCATCGCAGATGCCGATCCACATCACCAGCCCGTGCAGTGTGCGGGCATAGGTCGCCGCCTGCCTGGCCGAGCGCATCACCGGTTCGGTGACGATTTCCAGCAGGGGTGTGCCGGCACGGTTCAGATCGATACCGGAGCATCCCCGGGGCAGCCCTGCCACACCCTCGTGGATCGACTTGCCGGCGTCCTCCTCGAGGTGTGCCCGGGTGAGCGCAATGCTCTGCCCGCCTTGCTCGGTGACGATGGTGATGCTGCCACCTTCCACAACAGGCTGCTCGTACTGGCTGATCTGATAGCCCTTGGGCAGGTCAGGGTAAAAGTAGTTCTTTCGTGCAAAGACTGAGCGGGGTGCAATGCGCCCACCCACCGCCAGACCGAAGCGGATCGCACAGGCAGCGGCTTCACGGTTCATCACCGGCAGGGTGCCCGGCAGGGCCATGTCGATCATGTGTGCCTGGGTGTTGGGTGCCGCGCCAAATGCCGTGGAGGCACCCGAGAAGATCTTCGAGGACGTTTTCAGCTGCACATGGGTCTCGAGCCCGATGACGATTTCCCAGTTCATGCGTCACCTCCGACGGCGCAGACAGCGGTCTCGCCGGTGGGGGTGCGTCGATGCCAGTCGGTGCGCTGCTGGAACTGGTGAGCAGCCCGCAGCAGCACGTTTTCACCCAGTGGCGGGCCGATCAGTTGCAGGCCCACCGGGCGTCTGCTGTGCGCACCCTGCCCGAAGCCGCAGGGAATGGACATGCCGGGCAGTCCGGCCAGGTTGACACCGAGGGTGTAGATGTCGGCGAGGTACTCCTGGAGCGGGTCTGCGGGACGGGCAGCAATGTCCCAGGCCACCGTCGGAGCGACCGGGCCGGCGATGATGTCGCAGTGCTCGAAGGCGCTGGTGAAGTCCTGGGCGACCAGCCGTCGGACTTTCTGGGCCTGCATGTAATAGGCGTCGTAATAGCCGTGCGAGAGCACGAAGGTGCCGATCAGAATTCGCCGGCGCACCTCCGCGCCGAACCCCTCGGTGCGTGACCTGCAGTAGAGATCCTGGAGATCGCCGGGGTTGTTTGCACGATGACCGAAGCGCACACCATCGTAGCGGCTCAGATTGCTCGAGGCCTCTGCAGGGGCAATCACGTAATAGGCCGGGATGCTCAGGGCCGTTCGGGGCAGCCGCACGGATACGGTGCGGGCACCCAGTGAGCGAAGTTCGGCGAGCGCGGCCTCGACCGCATGGGCCACCTCGGCGCTCATGCCGTCGGTGAAGAATTCCTCCGGCAGGCCGATGCGCAGCCCCTGGAGTGGTCGCGCCGGATCATCGCCAAACGGCATGTCGATGTCGCTGGCGAAATCGTCTTGCGGCAGATCGAGGCTGGTGGAGTCCCGCGGGTCAAACCCGGTCATCGCCGAGAGGAGCACCGCGCAATCGCGCGCGGTGCGGGCCATGGGGCCGCCCTGATCGAGGCTCGAGGCATAGGCGATCATGCCCCAGCGCGAAACGCGGCCATAGCTTGGCTTGATGCCCGTGAGGCCGCACATGGCTGCCGGCTGGCGGATGGATCCGCCGGTGTCGGTGCCGGTTGCAGCCGGCATCAGACCGGCCGCGACGGCCGCGGCCGACCCCCCGGATGACCCGCCGGGCACCGCGAGGGGATCCCAGGGGTTGCTCACGGGGCCGAAAGCCGAGTGGGTGTTTCCGGACCCCATGGCGAATTCATCGCAATTCAGTTTGCCCAGCGTCACCATGCCGGCCTGACCGAGTCGATCGACGACCGTTGCGTCGAAAGGGCTCATGTAGCCCGCGAGGATGCGGGATGCGGCCGTGGTGGGCCATTGCCGGGTAACGAATATGTCCTTGTGACCCACCGGCAGGCCGGTCAGGTCGAATTTGCCACCCTGCGCAGTGGAGACGCCGGAGGATCGACCCTGCCTTGCGTCGAGTTGTTGCTGGGCGGCCCGCGCCTGTGCCAGGGTGGTTTCCGGATGCACCGACAAAACCGCATTGCTTGTGTCGGACTCGATTCGGGACAGATAAAAACCGGCAAGTTCGACGGCGCTGATCTCGCGTCGGGCGAGCATCCCGGCAAGACTGGCCAGGTCGCTGAAAGCGCTCGGTGTGCCTGTCATTCGACCACCCTCGGCACGATGAAGAGGCCCTCTGCGGTCTGCGGCGCATTGCGCATCAGCTGTTCACGATCGGGGAACTCCTCGGTCTGATCCACGCGCAGCCGCAGGCCCGTGTCATGGGGATGGGCCATTGGAGAGACGCCCTCGGTGGGTGCGTGACCGAGTTCGCCGACCCAGGTCAGAACGGCATTCAGGGCGGGCAGAACCGCTGCCCGTTCCTGATCGGAGATGGTCAGTCGGGCGAGGCGGGCGAGCTTGTCGAGATCTTGTGCTTGAAGGTCCACGGCGCAGAGGGTCGAGGTGGTTGTTGTGCTTTATTATCCTTGTCTTTTCAGGCAGGTTTTCATGATCGGATTTTTAAGAAATTACTTCTCCCAGGACATCGCCATCGACCTGGGTACGGCCAACACGCTGATCTATGTGAAAGGCAAGGGCATCGTTCTCGATGAGCCCTCGGTCGTCGCGATCCGTTACGAGGGTGGCAATGGTGGCAAGAAAGTGATCGAGGCCGTGGGGCAGAAGGCCAAGCAGATGCTTGGCAAGGTGCCAGGCAACATCGAGGCCATCCGTCCGATGAAGGACGGCGTGATCGCCGATTTCACCGTCACCGAGCAGATGCTCAAGCAGTTCATCCGCATGGTGCACGAGAAGCGATTCCTCTCTCCGAGCCCCCGCGTGATCATCTGCGTGCCCTGCGGTTCCACCCAGGTCGAGCGACGTGCCATTCGGGAGTCTGCGCTCTCTGCCGGATCCAGCCATGTTTACCTGATCGAGGAGCCGATGGCGGCTGCCATCGGTGCCGGACTCGCCATCTCCGAGCCGCAGGGCGCGATGGTGGTGGATATCGGCGGCGGCACCACCGAGGTTGGCGTGATCTCGCTGGGC
>CAYYDO010000116.1:0-617 GCA_964470595.1 uncultured Burkholderiaceae bacterium
ACCCAAACAAAGTATGGCCGACAGGCCTTACTGAAGCTGAATCAGAGGAGATTCATCGCAATCTGATTCAGGGCACGCAGATTTTCGGAATGATTGCCGTGCTCGCCCACCTGCTGGCTTACATCTATTCGCCCTGGTTGAAGTAAGAGGAGTTCATCATGATCTATGGAAAGCTTTGGTGCGGCGTCAAGCCCTCGGTGGGTATCCCCCTTTTCCTGAGCGCTGTGGCGGTTGGTTCGTTTGCCGTGCATGTGGCCCTGGTTACCAATACGACCTGGGTGAAGGATTTCCTGAATGGATCCGCGAGCGCTGTCAGTGCGCAAGCATCCTCTCAGGCAGTGAAAAAGTAGTTCCCCGTTATCGCGCGCTCTGGAGGCCGCCCGGCCCCAGAGCGTGTCGTAACGCACGCGGTGCGAGGCCTGCTGGTATCGGGCATTGGCACCCTTCAGGATACGATCACCTGTGAATCGGCTTGGCAGGGAAATGGTGCAGACCTGGGCGCGTTTGGGCCCCAGGTTCCTGCCGTTTGCCGACGCTGCCACCCCCGATCTCCCCCTCTCCCGCCCGCTGCGTCCCCCCCCCTTCCCCGCCCCCGCGCGCCTGCCCCCGGCGCTTCC
>CAYYDO010000116.1:627-3287 GCA_964470595.1 uncultured Burkholderiaceae bacterium
GATGGCACTGGTGCTTCTCATTGGCACGCTCAACCGGGTCATGATTGTCGAGTTGAAAGTGCCTGCGAGTGTCGTCTCGGTGATGGTGGCGCTGCCCCTTCTCTTTGCGCCTCTGCGCGCCCTGATCGGTTTCCGATCGGACATCCATCGCTGTGAACTGGGATGGCGACGCGTTCCCTACATCTGGATGGGAACCATGCTTCAGTTCGGTGGCTTTGCTGTCATGCCGTTCGCGCTGCTGGTCCTCGCCGGTGCGGGGCATGCCGCGCATGCGCCCGCCTGGATCGGACAACTCGGTGCGGGAATCGCCTTTCTGCTCGTCGGTGCGGGTCTGCACACCACGCAGACTGTTGGCCTTGCCCTGGCGACGGACCTTGCTCCACCAGAGAGTCAGCCCAAAGTCGTTGGGCTCATGTACGTCATGCTGTTGCTGGGGATGATGGTCAGCGCCGTCGTTTTCGGAATTCTTCTCGAGGATTACAGTCCGGGTCGACTGGTACAGGTCATACAGGGTGCGGCGCTCCTGACCATGGTGCTCAATGTCGTGGCCATGTGGCGTCAGGAGCCACGCGACCGCAACCGAAAACGATCCTCCGTTCCCGATCCCACTTTTCGCGAGTCGATACGCGCGTTCTCGAACGGTCCGCACGCAGTACGGCGTCTCCTGGCTGTCGGCCTGGGGACGATGGCCTTCACCATGGAGGATGTGCTGCTCGAACCCTACGGGGGGGAGGTACTGGGCATGACCGTCTCCGAGACCACGCTGCTCACAGCGACGCTGGCGCTCGGAAGCCTGGTGGGATTCGGTCTCGCGTCGCGGGTCCTGAGCCGTGGTGCCGATCCATTTCGCATGGCCAGCCTTGGTGCTGGTTTCGGTATTCCCGCTTTTGCTGCCGTGATTGTCGCCGCTCCCCTGGCGTCGCAGGCGCTGTTTGTCTGCGGTACATTTCTCATTGGTCTTGGCGCAGGGGTGTTCGGACACGGAACCTTGACGGCAACCATGCAGTCGGCCCCGCGCGAGCAGGTCGGACTGGCGCTCGGGGCCTGGGGCGCCGTCCAGGCGACGGCTGCGGGGTTCGCCATGGCTCTGGGCGGTGTGTTGCGTGACATGCTCGTCGGGGCGCAGGCGGCTGGTTTCGAACTGATTTCCTGGACCGGCGGTGTGGCCGGTGCATACACCACGGTGTATCTGCTGGAGCTTCTGCTGATGGTGGCGACCATCGTGGTCATGGCCCCGCTGGTTCGCTCTGCGGGTCGTCCCGATGTGAATGTGGCTGGGCTGATGCCGGATCGTCAGCGGTGATTGATGTTTTCCTGAAGAAGGGTGGTGCGAGATGAAACCTTGGCAAGTGATGTTGATTGTGTGGGGTGTGGTGGCGGTCATGATGGTGGTGAACCACTTCAACCGTCGCGGGAAGTAAGGTTGCGCCCCATCGGATGAGACCGTTCGTGATGGTCCGATGCCCGAGGTGGGGCAAACGGGCGATCCTTCAAAGCCCCGGCGTGCCGGGGCTTTGTTTTTGGTGGTTGGGCTATCCCGGCCGTCGTGCATGCGTACAGGACGCCGCGGCCGATGGGGCGTCGGCCTGCCCTGAAGCCGTCTAGTCATATATATGACCTAGTTGACATGGCCGGGCTGAATGGCTAGCATGAGGCCGTCGTTACTCCGGAGGAACATCAGATGATTCACGTCGTGCTGCATGATGCAAAAGACACCGTGGCTGTGGCCGTGGTGGAAGGGATCAAGGCGGGTTGGGAACTCAACGCCTGGATCATGGATGAAGACAAGACCATTACGGTGCGCGCCGTGCAGGACATTCCCATCGGTCACAAGGTGGCGCTTCGGGACATGGCGGTCGGCGATACCGTCTACAAGTACGGCGTCGATATCGGCAAGGTGGTTGCAGCCATCAAGGCGGGTGAGCATGCCCATGTCCACAACATCAAGACCAAGCGCTGGTAAGCCCTCGCTGGCACATATCACTTCCCATTGACAAGGATTCAATATGCCTGTGATTGACAAGAACACCACCTTCTGGGGCTACCGTCGCGATAACGGCCGCGTTGGGGTCCGAAACCATGTGATTATTCTTCCGCTCGACGATCTCTCCAATGCGGCGGCCGAGGCGGTTGCCGCTGCCATCAAGGGCACCATCGCCATCCCGCACCCCTACGGGCGGCTGCAGTTCGGTCCGGATCTGGATCTGCATTTCCAGACGCTCATTGGCACCGGCTGCAACCCCAATGTGGCCGCTGTCGTGGTGATCGGTATCGAGGATGGCTGGACCAAGCGGGTCGTGGACGGTATCGCCACGACGGGCAAGCCAGTCGTTGGTTTCGGCATCGAAGGCCATGGCGATCACCAGACCATCATGCGTGCATCGAAGGCTGCCAAGGAGTTCGTCCAGTACGCCACATCGCTGCATCGCGTGGCCTGTCCGATCCAGGATCTGTGGGTATCGACAAAGTGTGGCGAGTCGGACACCACATCGGGCTGTGGCTCCAACCCCACGGTGGGCAACGCATTCGACAAGCTCCATCCTCTGGGCACCACGCTGGTGTTTGGCGAAACGTCCGAACTCACCGGCGGCGAAAGCATTGTGGCCGCGCGCTGCGCCAATGACGCCGTGCGTGAGCGATTCATGTTCATGTTCAATCGC
>CAYYDO010000116.1:3297-6225 GCA_964470595.1 uncultured Burkholderiaceae bacterium
GCAGCCCACCAAGGGCAACATTGCTGGCGGTCTCACCACCATCGAGGAAAAGGCTCTTGGCAACATTCAGAAGATCGGCAAACACTGCACGGTGGATGGTGTTCTGGACAAGGCCGAGATCCCGACCCATTCCGGCCTGTGGTTCATGGATTCATCCTCGGCAGCGGCCGAAATGGTGACACTGTGCGCAGCCTCCGGTTTCGTGGTGCATTTCTTCCCCACCGGCCAGGGCAATGTGATCGGCAATCCGGTGCTGCCAGTGATCAAGCTGTGCGCCAACCCCCGCACGGTTCGCCTCATGTCGGAGCACATCGATGTGGATTGTTCCGGTCTGCTCCAGCGCGAGATGACCCTTGATCAGACGGGCGACAAGCTGCTTGAGTGCATGATGGCCACCGCCAATGGGCGCTGGACTGCCGCCGAGGCTCTCGGCCATCGCGAGTTTGTTCTCACCCGTATCCACGAATCGGCCTGAATCTGCCCGGGGCTGTCACGGCCACAATTCACCGGAAGCGTCTCTCTGGCGCTTCCGGTGCCCCTTGGCGGGCTGATCCACACACGCCTGGTTCATGCTGACGTTCGCACTCACCGGCGCGTGCATCGCCCTCGGATACATTGTTTTCGGATTGACCGGCTTTGGCGCATCCATCGTCGCGGTGCCGCTTCTCGCGCAACTGATACCGCTCAAGCTCGCTGTCCCGATCATGTTGATCATGGACATCGTCGCCGGTCTGGTAATGGGTAGCCGTCAACGCGGGCAGGCCGATGTGGCGGAGATTCGCCACATGATGCCCTGGATTGCGCTTGGCATGCTTGCGGGTGTCACACTTCTGGTCAGCGCACCCGAGCATCTGCTTCTGGTGCTGCTGGGTCTGTTTGCAATCGTGCAATCCGCCCGGCATCTCCTGAAGGCCCCCGAGACGGCGCCTATCGCTGCCTTCTGGGGAAAGGTGTACGGCCTGGGGGGTGGTGCCATGACCTCGATGTTCGGCACGGGCGGCCCGGTATACGCGATGTACCTCGCGCGTCGTATCTCCGATGAATCACGACGACGGGCAACGGCCACCCTGCTGACATGGATCACCGCGTTCGCCCGACTCGCACTCTTTGCTGTTACCGGTCTGATGATTCAGCCCGACCTGGGAATCTTTCTGCTGGCCTGCCTGCCTTTCTGCCTGCTCGGCCTGTTTGCAGGCAGCCGTCTGCGTCGGCGTCTTCATGTGCGCCATCTGAACCGTCTGGTGTGGATCGTGGTGGGCGGCGCCGGTGGTTCGCTTCTGGTGCGTTATCTTCCAGCAGCCATTTCCATGCCCTGATCCAGAATGGATTCACCTGGCTGGACCCGGCTGAATGTGACGGGTTGCCAGTCGAGTCGGAGTTCTCCGTGATCGGATCGCACACAGGTATAGGATGAACTGTGCAGATCGCCCGTGTGCGGATGGTCCTCCCGGAAATGGGCCCCCCGGGAATCTTCCCTGGCCAGGGCTGCCAGAGTGATGGTCTTGCTCACATCGATCAGGTTGCGCAGGTTCATCCAGTCGTGCCATGTCAGGTTGAATGCACGGTCGTGCCCCGCCACGCCGATGTCATCGAGTTGGGAGGACAGGGCATCCAGTTCCTCGCGAGCAGCAAGCAGATCGTCGCGGCTGCGCAAGATGCCGACTTTCTCCCACATCACCGAGTAGAGCGCCTCCCGGACATCCTCGAGACGACCAGATGCGTTCGCGAACGGCCGGTCGTGACTGGCGATGCTGGCCGCAATCGCCTCGGGATCGGGCGCTTTCGCAGCCCCGCTGTCATGCAGCCATTGGGCCATTGTTTCTCCTGCGATACCCCCGAAGACAGTGGAGTTGGCTACCCCGTTGCCGCCAAGGCGATTGGCGCCATGTACGCCTCCGGTATCCTCGCCCGCTGCGAAAAGTCCTGGCCAGGCGGTGGAACAGTCGGGCTTGAACACCAGACCCCCCATCATGTAATGCGCTGTCGGTACGACTTCGACACGACCACCTGCGAGATCGAATCCGCAATCGGCGCAGCGCTCGACCATGCCCTTGAATGCCGCCCTGACCTTGTCCGGTCCGAGATGCGACATCTGGATGTACACCCCGCCGTTGGGGCTCGATCGGCCGGAACGCATCTCGGCGTAGATGGCGCGTGACACGATATCTCGTGTGGCCCGTTCGCCCCGTTCGTCGTAACGGTGCATGAATCGCTCGCCAGCGCCATTCAACAGGTAGCCACCCGCACCGCGAAGTCCTTCTTCGATGACGGTGCCGGTCATGCGCGTACCCCGACCCGCGAGCAGTCCGGTCGGGTGAAACTGCACCATCTCCATGTCACGCAGACTCAGTCCGGCACGCAAGGCCATGGCCAGACCATCGCAGCTCTTGTCACCCGAGGGCGTGTGGTAGCGATACATGGTGGGACCACCACCTGTGGCAAGCAACACCGCACGCGCCTGCACGAACACATAGCCGCCTGTGCGCATGTCGATCATCAGCACGCCGGAAAGCGACGTGCCGTCGGTGCTGCGAATGAGTTCGACGGCACGGTGCTCTTCGAGGCGGTGGATGCCGCGCGCCCAGACCTGTTCGGCGAGGCGATTGATGATCTCGATCCCGGTGAGATCCCCCTTGTGGACCGTTCGGTCGAATGTCTGTCCGGCAAAGGCTTTCTGGTGAATCGTGCCGTCCGGATTGCGGTCGAAGAAGCATCCGAGTTCATTTTCCAGTTCGTGGATGCGCTCGACAGCCTTGGTGACGAGTGTCCAGGCCAGTTCCTGGTCGGCCAGCCACTTGCTGCCTTCGATGGTGTCCATGAAGTGACGTTCGACTGAATCACCCTGGGCGAGCGCCACGTTATAACCACCCTGGACCATGCGGGTACATCCGCATTTGCCCAGCAGACCCTTGACTGCCACTGTGATGG
>CAYYDO010000116.1:6235-6514 GCA_964470595.1 uncultured Burkholderiaceae bacterium
GAACAGGCCCGCTCCTCCTGACCCGAGGATCAGGATGTCTGTCGACAGGGTCCGCACTCCGGGAAGCACTTCTCTGGCAGATGGTGTCATGTCGGGTTCTCCACGCCGAGTTGGGACAACACGCGGGCACGTTGCGCCTGGGCGTGATCACGAACCGTGTCGTAGAGACTGTTGCCGTGACTGTCCATGCCCACCAGAAGGGGGCCGAAATTGCGGATGCGAAAACGCCAGAGGGACTCCGGATTGAGATCGTCGAGATCGACATCCTCGATCGCTTCG
>CAYYDO010000117.1:0-6507 GCA_964470595.1 uncultured Burkholderiaceae bacterium
AACATGCAAGAGGGCCCGGATCTTCCGCTGCGGGGTGTTCGTGTGGTCGAGTTCACGCACATGGTGATGGGACCGACCTGCGGGATGGTGCTGGGCGATCTGGGGGCGGAGGTCATCAAGATCGAGCCGCTCACGGGGGACAACACCCGGCGGCTGCTCGGCGCAGGTGCGGGATTCTTCCCCTACTACAACCGCAACAAGAAAAGTATCGCACTCGATCTGCAGTCGCAGGAGGGCCGGGATATCGCCCATCGACTCGTGGCCACGGCAGACATCGTTGCCGAGAATTTCAAGCCTGGAACCATCGATAAACTGGGTCTCGGGTACGCGGCGCTGCGAGAGCGCTATCCGAAACTGATCTATGTATCGATGAAGGGATTTCTACCTGGCCCCTATGAGCATCGCACAGCACTCGACGAGGTCGTTCAGATGATGGGCGGGCTCGCCTACATGACGGGCCCACCGGGTCAGCCGCTGCGTGCCGGATCGTCGGTCAATGACATGATGGGCGGCATTTTCGGGGCCCTCGGTGCGATCGCGGCGCTGAGGCAGCGTGATGCAACCGGCGTGGGTCAGGAGGTGCAGAGCGCTCTGTTCGAGAACAATATCTTCCTGGTTGGTCAGCACATGATGCAGTACGCTGTGACCGGCAAGCCTGCCGCGCCGATGCCAAGCAGAATTTCATCCTGGGGAATCTATGATGTGTTCACGGTGCGCGATGATGAGCAGATATTTCTGGCAGTGGTGACCGACACCGCGTGGCGGATTTTCTGCGAGGAGTTTGGCTTCAATGATCTTCTCGCGGATGCCTCGATCAGCTCGAACAATGCGCGGGTTCAGGCCCGCAGCTGGTTGCTCCCGGAGTTGCGCAGACGGCTGGCATCGATGTCGGCGCGCGAGCTCGCGGATCGGTTCGAGGCCAGAGGGTTGCCCTATGCGCCGATCAGCAAGCCGCACGAGCTTCTTGATGACCCGCATCTTGTCGCAACGGGGGGGCTGACGTCGATTCGCATACCGGATCCTCAGTCGGAGAGCACATCCGGGCTCGCACCGCTGCTCCCGTTGTGCTTGGATGGGGATCGCCCGGGTGTTCGTCTCGAGCCGCCGTTGCTCGGTGAACATACGGTCGAGGTTCTGAGCGCACTTGGGTATTCCGCCGAAGAGATCGCTGCTTTGCGTGATCGGGGCATCGTTTCCTGCCAGCCATGACAACAGCCAAACCCGTCAACTGCCGGCTGTGCCGGCATTTTTTTGTCACATGGGATCAGCATCATCCTCAGGGTTGCCGGCTTTACGGCGTGAAGTCGAGACAGGCGCCGAGCATCATCGTTCGTGAATCCACAGGAGCGGAGTGCCAATTCTGGGAACCGCGTCCGCCACGTTCGGGCAGTAGTTCATAATTTCGGGGGGAAGTTTCCTCACTTTCAAGGGAGGCCACATGGCTGTTCTGGTTGTGGGATTGATCGTTTTTCTTGCGCTTCATTCCTTGCGTATCTTTGCGGAGGACTGGCGCAGCCGGATGATCAGCCGTATGGGAGAGAAGCCGTGGACGGGAATGATTTCAGTGCTCTCCCTGGCCAGTTTCGTGATCATCGTCGTGGGTTACGGAATGGCCCGGCAGTCACCGGTGGCGATATGGAGTCCCCCGTTCTGGGTGTCGCATGCCGTTTCCCTGCTGATGCTTCCAGCCTTCATCCTGCTGCTTGCGGCATATGTGCCAGCCAATTCCATCCGGTCCCGTCTGGGCCATCCCATGATCCTGTCGGTCAAGATATGGGCTGCATCTCACCTGCTGGCAAATGGCAACCTCGCCGATGTTTTGCTTTTCGGCGCGTTCCTGCTCTGGGCGGTGATGAGTTTCCGTGCCGCGCGCCGGCGTGACCGTCGGGATGGTGTTCGTCGGGCTCCCGGGAAGTTGTTGCCCACGCTGGTGACCATTGTCTTCGGTGCACTCATATGGGCCTGGTTCATACTTCAGGGGCACGCCTGGCTGATCGGCGTTCAGCCCCTGATTGTCAGGGGTTGAAGCTCATCCGTATTCCCACAGACAAGGAAAGACCATGGAAAAGCGCATCATCACCACCGACTTCGCGCCAGCGGCCATCGGAACATATTCCCAGGCCGTGGCGGTCGGCGGCACGGTGTGGCTTTCCGGTCAGATTCCTCTTGATCCCGTTTCCATGCAGCTGGTGGGCGATGCGAGCCCCGAGGGGGTGGCATTGCAGATTCATCAGGTGTTCCGCAATCTGTCTGCGGTCGCTCAGGCTGCAGGTGGGAGCCTTCGTGATGTGGTGAAGTTGAATCTCTTTCTGACGGATCTGGCCTACTTCTCGAAAGTCAATGAAATCATGGCGCAGTACTTCGAGGCACCGTATCCCGCGCGTGCAGCAGTTGGTGTAGCCAGTCTGCCTCGAGGTGCGATGTTCGAGGCCGAGGCCGTCATGGTTGTCTCGTCTCGCTGAGCCGGTCTCCCGCCCTTCAGTAACGGACCACGCGCATGGCGGCCCGGCTTCCAGCGGCGCCCCCAGCCAGCCTCTCCCGGCTTGGATTGTCTCGCTGGGAGGATCTTCTCCTGCATTTTCCCCTGCGGTACGAGGATGAGTCCCGATGCTGGAGTGTGGCGGATGTGCAGGCGGGAGAGTCCGTCCAGGTACAAGTGACGGTGCGTCGTTGTCGGGTTGTCTTTCGTCCTCGTCGAATGCTGGTCGTCGATACGGAGGACGACAGCGGAAGTGCGAGTCTGCGATTCATACATTTCAAGGACACCCAGCGTCATGCCTTTCAGGAGGGAACCCGGCTGCGTGTCCTGGGGCAGGCGCGTCGAACCCTGACGGGAATCGAATTCATTCATCCGCGGATTCGCATGGGCTGGCGCGACTCCTCCCAGGACGATCCCTCATTGCTGCCTGTTTACCCGACGGCATCCGGCATTGGGCAGCCGCTTCTGCGGCGACTCGTCGCGAGGGCGCTGAGCGAGTTCATCCCCGCGGAGTGGATGCCTTCAGCGCGACTTGCCGAGTGGGGTCTGATACCCCTGCCCGAAGCGATACGGCTCATTCACAGCCCACCTGCCGACGCCGCAGAAACGGGTCTGCTGCAGCAACTCGCCGAGCGCCAGGGCCCCGCCTGGGATCGGGTCAGAGTTGATGAACTGCTTGCTCAGCAGTTGTCGCTTCGTCGCGCGCGACGTCTCCGCGTTTGCTGGCAGGCGCCCGTACTTTCCCAGCGTGCCCTCGCCGATCGGCTTCTGGCCGATCTGCCCTTTCGTCTCACTGCCGCGCAGCGTCGGGTATGGGGCGAGGTATCTGCCGACCTCTCCGGCGCGGTTCCGATGCAACGACTGGTGCAGGGTGATGTCGGAAGCGGAAAAACTGTCATCGCCGCACTGGCCGCTGCACAGGCCGCCGGTTCGCAGTGGCAGACCGCAGTCATGGCGCCGACGGAGATTCTTGCCCAGCAGTTGCATGAGCGGTTCACTCAGATGCTTGCGCCGCTCGGTGTTCAGCCCTCATTGCTCGTGGGCGGCATGCCGGCGCGCGATCGCCGAACGGTGATCGAGGAGCTGGTCGCTGGATCACGACTGGTGGTGGTAGGTACCCATGCGCTGATTCAGCAGGATGTCCGTTACGCCCGGCTTGGTCTCGCGGTCGTGGATGAGCAGCACCGTTTCGGCGTCGGACAGCGACTTGCCCTGCGCGACCGGACAGAGGAGCGAGTGCCTCATGTTCTCACCATGTCGGCGACGCCGATTCCCCGCAGTCTGGCCATGACGTACCTTGCGGATCTGGATGTGTCGATGATTGATGAGCGTCCGCCACATCGACAGGTGGTGACCACCAAGCTCATGGCATCGTCCCGGCGAGATGAACTTGTGGAGAGGATCGAGGATTTTGTCGTTTCCGGGGGGCGCGCCTATTGGGTGTGTCCTGTCATCGAGGCCGGGGACCCCGCAGACGGGGCCCCCGAGCTGATGGCCATCGAGACAGCCCGCCAGGAGCTCGCTCCGCGTTTTGGTGATCGACTTCTGGTGCTCCATGGCCGGCTCGCTGCCGAGGAGAAGCGTTCGGTCATGGCGCGATTTGCCGCCGAACCGGGACGGCTTCTCCTGGCCACTTCGGTGATCGAGGTCGGTGTGGACGTACCGCAGGCCACGCTGATGGTGATTGAACATGCGGAACGATTCGGGCTTGCCCAACTTCATCAGCTACGGGGCCGCATAGGCCGCGGCAGCGAGCGGAGCACCTGCATCCTTCTGTTCGGACAGCAACTCTCGGAGGCAGGCCGGCAACGGCTCAGGACGCTCTATGAGACCGATGATGGATTCGAAGTGGCCCGCCGGGACCTGGCGATTCGTGGTCCGGGCGAGTTTCTGGGCATTCGTCAGTCGGGCATTCCTTCTCTGCGGTACAGCGATCTCGAGAGGGATGCGGTGTGGGTCGGTCGCGCGGTGTCCTATGGTGCACAATTGGCAGATGCAGATGGCAGGGAAGGGGCGTTGCATACTCTCGGTCTGGAGCGGACCGCTCTTGATGCGCTGATCTGGCGTTGGGTGCCTGGCAGAGAGGCCCTGCTTGCCAGTGGTTAAACCGACACCCGACCGATTTCATGACGCTTACCGAATTACGTTACATCCTCGCAGTCGCCCGTGAGCGGCATTTTGGTCGTGCTGCGGAGTCCTGCTTCGTGAGCCAGCCGACACTGTCGGTCAGCATCAAGAAACTGGAGAGCGAACTGGGCGTGGTGATTTTCGAGCGGGGCGGGGCTGAGATCACCACCACACCGATCGGAGCCGAGATCGTCGAGCAGGCGCAACGCGTTCTCGACGAGGCCAGCAGGGTCAAGGAAATCGCCGATCATGGTCGCGATCCACTGAGCGGACCATTGCGGCTCGGGGTGATCTACACCATCGGGCCCTATCTGCTTCCCCGCATCATTCGGGCTCTGATCGAACGCTATCCTGCAATGCCGATGATTCTGCAGGAGAACTTCACTGTTCGTCTGCTCGAGATGATTCGAACAGGAGAGGTCGATGTGGCCGTTCTGGCGGAGCCGTTTGACACATCGGGGTTGGAGACGCAGCCCCTCTATGATGAGGATTTCATTGTCGCGGTCCCTCGGGGGCATCCGTGGTCGAGAAGAGCTTCTGTGACCAGCATGGACCTCAAGCAGGAGACCATGCTGCTTCTCGGAGTGGGCCATTGTTTCCGGGATCAGGTGCTGGAGGTATGCCCGGAGGCGGCCCGGTTTGCCGCGCATTCGGCGGGGATTCAGAGAACTGTCGAGGGGAGTTCCCTCGAGACCATCCGTCATATGGTGGCCGAGGGACTTGGCATTACGGTTCTGCCTCGGATGTCGGTGACCTCTGATGATGACCCTTTGCTGCGATTCATTCCCTTTCGCAAGCCCGTACCCAATCGGCGGGTTGTTCTGGCATGGCGGAAATCGTTTACGCGCACGCCGGCCATCGCGGCGCTTCGCGACGTGATTCTCTCGGTAGATCTCCTGGGGTGCAGCAGATGCTGAAACCGGAATACAAGACCCTGGAACAGTCGGTTGGCGAGACGCCGCTGGTGCGGCTTGATCGGATTGCCGGCGAGGACAATCGGCGTCGTGGCAATGTCCTGCTTGGCAAACTCGAGGGCAACAATCCGGCGGGCTCGGTCAAGGATCGTCCTGCTGTGTCGATGATTGCCCGGGCGCAGGCCCGTGGCGAGATCCGACCCGGAGACACGCTGATTGAAGCAACGAGTGGCAATACCGGCATTGCCCTTGCGATGGCCGCGGCGATGAGGGGCTACAGAATGGTTCTGATCATGCCCGATAACCTCTCGCTCGAGCGGCGCCAGACCATGAAGGCTTTCGGTGCCGAGTTGATACTTGTGACCCAGGCTGAGGGGATGGAGGGTGCACGCGATCTCGCTGACCGAATGGAGCGCGAGGGCAAGGG
This sequence comes from uncultured Burkholderiaceae bacterium, assembly GCA_964470595.1. Lineage (GTDB taxonomy): Bacteria > Pseudomonadota > Gammaproteobacteria > Burkholderiales > Burkholderiaceae_A > Lacustribacter. Next base: position 5,948 of record CAYYDO010000117.1, read on the forward strand.
CAAGGTTCTGAACCAGTTTTCGAACGATGACAACTGGATCGCGCATTACGAGAGCACGGGTCCCGAAATCTGGAGGGATACGCGCGGAACGATCACCCACTTCATATCGGCGATGGGGACCACGGGCACCATTACGGGCGTATCGCGTTTTCTCAAGGAGCAGCGACGCGACATCGTGATCGTGGGTGCTCAGCCTGCAGACGGGTCGTCGATTCCCGGTATTCGCAAGTGGAGTCCGGCGTATGTGCCGCCGATCCGGCAAAAGGCGTTGATCGACAGGATCGAGGAGGTGACACAGTCGGAGGCCGAGGACATGGCGCGCCGTCTTGCTGCAGAGGAAGGCCTTTTTTGCGGCATATCCGCGGCCGGGGCCGCCGTCATTGCGTTGCGCATGGCGCGGGAGGTGCACGATGCGACGATCGTTTTCATTGTCTGCGACCGCGGTGACCGCTACCTTTCCACGGGCGTCTTTCCGGGTTGAGACAGCCTGGCGCGAGGATGGGGTTGGCGCCTCCGACACGAATCGAACGTGCGACCCTCCCCTTAGGAGGGGGATGCTC
>CAYYDO010000118.1:0-6488 GCA_964470595.1 uncultured Burkholderiaceae bacterium
GGGCGCCGCCTGGCGATTCCTCACCCGGGTGCCGATCGGGCTGGCCGCCCGCGAGCGTCTCGACAACCTGGTGTTCGTCGTCAATTGCAATCTGCAGCGGCTCGATGGCCCGGTGCGCGGCAACGGAAAGATCATTCAGGAACTCGAGGCCGATTTCCGTGGTGCCGGCTGGAATGTGATCAAGGTGATCTGGGGTTCCTACTGGGACCCGCTGCTGGCCAAGGACAAGGACGGCATCCTGCAGCGGGTGATGATGGACACCGTGGATGGCGAATATCAGAACTTCAAGGCCAACGATGGCGCCTATGTGCGCAAGCATTTCTTTGGCAAGCATCCCAAGCTGCTCGAGATGGTCTCGCGCATGAGCGACGATGACATCTGGCGTCTGAACCGTGGCGGACACGATCCCCACAAGATCTACACGGCGTTTGCGTCAGCCTCGCGTCACAAGGGCCAGCCGACCGTCATTCTCGTCAAGACCATCAAGGGTTACGGCATGGGCAAGGTCGCCGAGGGGCGCAATACGGCGCACCAGACCAAGAAGCTCGATGACATGACGGTGCACGAGTTCCGCGACCGTTTCGGCATCCCCATCGAGGATGCCCATCTGCATGACATTCCGTTTTACAAGCCGCCCGAGGACGCACCCGAGATGAAGTATCTCCATGAGCGCCGACAGGCGCTGGGTGGCTATCTGCCCAATCGTCGGGCACGCGCGGACGAGCAGCTGACGGTGCCTGCGCTCGAAGTGTTCAAGCCTGCGCTGGAGGCGACACCCGAAGGTCGCGAGATTTCCACGACCCAGGCGTATGTGCGTTGTCTGACGCAACTGCTGCGCGACAAGGAACTTGGTCCCAGGGTGGTGCCCATCCTCGTTGACGAGGCGAGGACCTTCGGTATGGAGGGTCTGTTCCGTCAGATCGGTATCTATTCCGTCGAGCCCCAGAAGTACGAGCCGGTGGACCGCGATCAGGTGATGTACTACCGCGAGGACATCAAGGGCCAGATTCTTCAGGAGGGGATCAACGAGGCCGGTGGCATGAGTTCCTGGGTTGCGGCTGCGACCAGCTATTCCACCAACAACCGGATCATGATCCCGTTCTACATCTACTACTCCATGTTCGGTCTGCAGCGCGTCGGCGACCTGGCCTGGGCTGCGGGAGACATGCGTGCACGCGGTTTCCTGCTGGGTGGCACGGCAGGCAGAACCACGCTCAATGGCGAGGGTCTGCAGCACGAGGATGGTCACAGCCACATCCTGGCCTCCGTGATCCCCAATTGCGTGTCCTATGACCCGACGTTCGCGCATGAGGTCGCGGTGATCATCCACTCCGGTCTGCAGCGGATGGTGGGCCAGCAGGAGGATGTGTTCTTCTACATCACCCTCATGAACGAGAACTATGCCCATCCGGGTCTCACGCCGGGGACCGAGGAAGGCATCCTGCGTGGCATGTACCTGCTGAGGCCCGCTGACAGTGCAGCCAAGCACCGGGTGCAGCTGCTTGGCAGCGGCACCATACTGCGCGAGGTGATGGCCGCAGCCGATCTGCTGCGCAACGACTTCGGGATCGATGCGGACATCTGGAGTTGCCCGAGCTTTACCGAACTGCGTCGCGATGGCATCGAGTGCGAGCGTCACAACCTGCTCAACCCATCGGCCGAGCAGAAAGTACCCTTCGTGACCCGCAACCTCGCCTCGCGTGAGGGCCCCATCGTGGCGGCCACCGATTACATGCGCATCTTTTCCGATCAGATCCGTCCGTACATTCCGCAGGGTCGCCGGTACATCACCCTGGGCACCGACGGGTTCGGTCGCTCCGATACCCGGGCCAAGCTGCGCGAGTTCTTCGAGGTCGATCGTCGCTATGTGGCGCTCGCGGCCCTGCGTGCGCTGGCCGACGAGGGCGCCATCAGCGCTTCGGTCGTGACCGAGGCGATCGCGAAGTACGGTATTGACACCACGCGTCCCAGCCCGATGTCGGTCTGACGCCAAGCCAAGAGGAGACAGGAGATGGCGACGATGGAGTTGAAGGTTCCGGATATTGGTGACTTCAAGGAAGTGGAGGTGATCGAGGTTCTGGTGAAGGCGGGCGATGAGGTGACGCTGGAGCAGAGTCTGATCACTGTGGAGAGTGACAAGGCGTCGATGGAGATTCCGGCGAGCATGGCTGGGCGTATTGTCGAGATGCGTGTGAAGCTGGGTGACAAGGTGTCGGAGGGCAGTGTGCTGGCGCTGATCGAGGCGTCTGCGGGGGCCTCTGCGCCTGCTGCGGTGGCTTCTGTGGCGGCACCTGCGCCTGCGGCGTCACCGGCTCCGGAGGCCGCTGCTGCCGCTGTGGCTCCTGCGCCTGCAAGTGCTGCGGCACCGGCGGCATCGGTGGCACCAGCAGCAGCGCCGGTACCGGCGGCAGCAACCCAGGACAGCGGTGCGCCCGCTGCTGTCGGGCCTGCGCATCCATCACCGCTTGATGAGACCAATGTGGTCAAGCCGCATGCCTCGCCGGCAGTGCGCAAGTTCGCTCGCGAACTCGGCGTGGATCTGGCCCGGGTACGCGGCACAGGCCCACGTCAACGCATCACGCTCGACGATGTGCGTGGGTTCGTCAAGGGTGTGGTGGCGGCTGCTGCGGCGCCTGCGGCGGCAACTGACGGCGGTGCGGCTCTCGGCCTGATTCCATGGCCGAAGGTGGATTTCGCAAAGTTCGGGCCGATCGAGCCCAAGCCGCTGTCACGCATCAAGAAGTTGTCGGGTGCGAATCTGCATCGCAACTGGGTGATGATTCCGCATGTCACCAACAACGAGGAAGCGGACATCACCGATCTCGAGAACTTCCGGGTGCTGCTCAACAAGGAGAGTGACCAGACGGGTGTGAAATACACCATGCTCGCTTTCCTGATCAAGGCCGTGGTGGCGGCCCTGAAGAAGTATCCCGAGTTCAATGCATCGCTCGATGGCGATCAGCTTGTCTACAAGAAGTACTACCACATCGGTTTTGCGGCTGACACGCCCAATGGCCTGGTGGTGCCTGTGCTGAAGGATGCCGACAAGAAGGGCCTCTCGGATATTGCGAAAGAAACTTCCGAGATGGCGCGCAAGGCGCGCGACGGGAAGCTCTCCCCCACGGAGATGCAGGGCGGCACGTTTTCGATCTCATCGCTGGGTGGAATCGGCGGGACCCACTTCACACCGATCATCAATGCGCCCGAGGTGGCCATCCTGGGTGTGTCCAAGTCCTATATGAAGCCGGTCTGGAATGGCAAGGAGTTCGTGCCCCAACTCACGCTTCCGCTGTCGCTGTCCTATGACCACCGCGTGATTGACGGTGCGGCTGCAGCCCGGTTCAACAATGTCTTGCGCTCTCTGCTCGGCGATTTCCGCCGGGCTGTGCTCTGACGCCAAGCCAAGAGGAGACAGGAGATGGCGACGATGGAGTTGAAGGTTCCGGATATTGGTGACTTCAAGGAAGTGGAGGTGATCGAGGTTCTGGTGAAGGCGGGCGATGAGGTGACGCTGGAGCAGAGTCTGATCACTGTGGAGAGTGACAAGGCGTCGATGGAGATTCCGGCGAGCATGGCTGGGCGTATTGTCGAGATGCGTGTGAAGCTGGGTGACAAGGTGTCGGAGGGCAGTGTGCTGGCGCTGATCGAGGCGTCTGCGGGGGCCTCTGCGCCTGCTGCGGTGGCTTCTGTGGCGGCACCTGCGCCTGCGGCGTCACCGGCTCCGGAGGCCGCTGCTGCCGCTGTGGCTCCTGCGCCTGCAAGTGCTGCAGCACCGGCGGCAGCGACAGCGGTATCGAATGCGCCGCGGCGATTCGCTGGAACGGCCGATATCAGCTGCGAGGTGCTCGTGTTGGGCGCTGGCCCTGGCGGATATTCCGCGGCTTTTCGCAGCGCGGATCTCGGCTTGAACACGGTGCTGGTGGAGCGTTATCCCACGCTGGGGGGTGTCTGCCTGAATGTGGGCTGTATCCCCTCGAAGGCCCTGCTGCATGTGGCTGCGGTGATGGACGAGGCGCGCTCCTTTGCCGCCCACGGTGTGAACTTCGGCGAGGCGCAGGTCGATCTGGACAAGCTTCGCGGCTGGAAATCGCAGGTGGTCGGCAAGCTGACCGGCGGCCTGGCGGGTATGGCCAAGGCGCGCAAGGTCCAGGTGGTGCATGGTGTTGGAAAGTTCCTGGATGGCTGGCACCTGGAGGTGACTGCCGACGATGGATCGAAGAAGGTCGTCGGTTTCCAGAAGGCGATCATCGCCGCAGGCTCCGAGGCGGTGAAGCTTCCATTCCTGCCCGAGGATGAACGCATCGTCACTTCAACGGGTGCGTTGAAGCTCAAGTTCCGGCCCAAACGCATGCTGGTCATTGGCGGCGGCATCATCGGACTGGAAATGGCCACCGTGTATTCCACACTGGGCGCGCGGATCGATGTCGTGGAGATGCTCGATGGTCTGATGCAGGGTGCCGATCGGGATCTGGTCAAGGTATGGCAGAAGCACAATGCACATCGCTTTGATGCCCTCATGCTCAAGTGCCGCACGGTCGGTGCCGAGGCACGCGACGACGGCATTCATGTCCGTTTCGAGGGCGAAGGCGCGCCTGCCGAGCCGCAGGTCTACGATCTGGTGCTGCAGGCCGTCGGTCGTCGCCCCAATGGCGGTGCGATTGCTGCGGACCAGGCAGGGGTGACCGTGACCGATCGTGGATTCATCGAGGTCGATGCCCAGATGCGCACCAACCAGCCGCATATCTTCGCGATTGGCGATCTCGTGGGGCAGCCCATGCTGGCCCACAAGGCGGTTCACGAGGGCCATGTCGCCGCAGAGGCTGCGGCAGGCCAGAAGTCGTTCTTCGATGCACGTGTGATTCCGTCGGTGGCCTATACCGATCCGGAGGTGGCCTGGGTGGGCGTTACCGAAGACGAGGCCCGTGCCAAGGGGATCAAGATCGAGAAGGCGGTGTTTCACTGGGCGGCCTCCGGTCGCGCTATTGCCAACGGTCGCGATGAGGGCTTCACCAAGCTGATCGTCGATCCGGAGAGTCACCGGGTGATCGGCGGGGCGATCGTTGGAACCCATGCCGGCGACATGATCGGCGAGGTGGCCCTGGCCATCGAGATGGGCTGCGACCCGCACGACATCGGCAAGACCATCCATCCGCATCCCACACTGGGTGAATCGATCGGTATGGTGGCAGAGGTGTTTGCCGGCACGTGTACCGATCTTCCTCCGGCGAGGAAACGCTGATCGGACAAGCCGGGCTGCAGCCGCACATATGACTGCCGCCCGGCTCGCGATCCCCGTGGGTCATCGCGGCGCTTTTTCTTGGCAGAATGCCGGGTGGCCATGAATCGTCTTCTTCTCCTTTGTCGCGGTATCGACCGGATCAGCCTTGGTGCGGCAAGGCTGGCCATCTGGCTGGTTTTGATATGCGCGATGGTGTCGGCTCTCAACGCGCTCTCCCGCTATCTCTTCGATCTGAGCTCGAATGCCTGGCTGGAACTGCAGTGGTACATGTTCGGCGGCATTGTGCTGCTCGGTGCGCCACACCTGCTCAACACCAATGGTCACATCCGTGTCGATCTGTTTTACGCCCGTCTCAATCACCGGCAGCGGGCCTGGCTTGATCTGGCCGGCCTGACCCTGTTCCTCCTTCCTTTCTCGGTGTTCATGGTCCTGGCCTCCTGGCCCTGGTTTCTCGAGTCCTGGCAGATCGGCGAGGTTTCTCCCAACGCGGGTGGCCTGATCCGCTGGCCGGTGAAGCTGCTTCTGCCAGTGGGATGTGCGCTCCTGATCCTGCAGGGCATCTCGGAGATCATCAAGCGTGCCGCGGCGCTGCGCGGTGTGATTGCGCTGGATGCGCATTACGAGCGTCCGCTTCAGTAGTCATGACAGCGCTCGATCTGATGGCTCCCGCCATGTTCGCCGCTCTGGTGGCCTTTCTGCTGCTGGGCCTTCCAGTGGCCTTTTCGCTCGCGGCCTTGGGGCTTGCCAGCGGGTTCATCGCCATCGAGCTGGGACTCTTCCCGCCGCAGTTCATGGCCAACCTGCCGTTCCGGGTGTTCGGCATCGTCTCCAACGAGTTGCTGCTGTCGATTCCTTTCTTCACGCTGATGGGGGCCATTCTGGAGCGCAGCGGGCTTGCCGAAGATCTGCTCGAGGGGTTTGCGCAACTCTTTGGCGGCCTGCCGGGCGGGCTCGCCTATGCGGTGATCATGGTGGGCGCAATACTGGGTGCGATCACCGGAACCGTGGCCGCCTCCGTGATTGCCATGGGAGTCATCGCGCTTCCGATCATGATGCGCTATGGCTACAGCCACAAGATGGCGACAGGGGTGATCGCCGCATCCGGCACGATCACCCAGGTCATTCCGCCGTCACTGGTGCTGATTGTGCTCGCCGATCAACTCGGGCGCTCCGTGGGCGACATGTATCTCGGTGCGGTGGGGCCGTCGATTGCGCAGGTGCTGATCTTTATGCTGTTCATCCTGCTGAT
>CAYYDO010000119.1:0-6484 GCA_964470595.1 uncultured Burkholderiaceae bacterium
TCCCGAAGCCCGATAGCCATCTGCCACGCACCGCGGTGCGCCCCATCAGCCAGGGGAGTTCAGCCCGAGGTCGGTTGTGACCGGGTGGCGATATGCGCAAGTGCCTCTTCAACCTGATCGATCAGAACAAGACAAAGATCCCCCGGCTGGAGATCGTCCAGCGCAGTATCGATCGCAAGGAACTCGCCGCGAATCTCACGGATTCGCTGCGTGCATGTGGCTCCCTCCAGTCCCTGCCGCAATAGTGCCATCACCTCGCCATCTGCCCTGCCGCGCTGACAGGCATCCTCGAAAAGCACGACATCCTCGAATACCTCCCCGAGAAGTCGGGTCTGGTCGATGATGTCCTTGTCGCGGCGATCGCCTGCACCGCTGATCACCACGATCCGCCGTCGCGCAGGCATGCGACGCACGGCATCGCAAAGCGCCTTGATGGCATCGGGGTTGTGGCCATAATCGGCGATCACTGTGGCACCACCGACAGTAAACAGGTTGAATCGGCCCGGCACGGAGCCCGTACTGCTCTGGAATGTGGCCAGCCCCTGACGAATACTCTCCCATGACAACGGTATTGCCCAAGCTGCTGCAACGGCCGCCATGACATTGTTGACCTGAAATCCCACGGTTCCACCGCGGGTAATCGGTATCTCGGAGAGCGGAATACGAATCTCGAACTTGCCCTCTGCTGCAAGAAGATCGCCTTCGTCCACCACCACCACCCTCTTCCCCATCGCCCTGTGGGTCGCGACCACCGGATGATGAGGATCAGGCCCGAAATAGGTGATCTGACCGGGGCATTCACGCGCCATACGCACCACCTCAGGATCGGCCGCATTGAGCACAGCCATGCCGGTGAGACCCACATTGAGAACAATCACCCGCTTGAGCACGCCGAGGTCGTGTACCGTCGTGATGAAATTCAAGCCGAGGTGATCGCCTGTACCGATATTGGTGACCACAGCCACCTGACAGCGATCGAATGCCAGCCCCTCGCGCAGCATCCCCCCACGCGCGGTCTCGAATACAGCGGCATCGACATCCGGATGCATCAGCACATTGCGGGCGCTGCGCGGGCCACTGCAGTCACCGGTGTCGATTCGGCGACGATTGACATACACACCATCCGTATTGGTCATGCCGACACGCAGGCCCTGAGAGGCCATCAGGTGAGAAATCAATCGCACCGTAGTGGTCTTCCCATTGGTTCCGGTCACTGCCACGATGGGAATACGCCCATCCTCACCATTTGGAAAGAGCAGGTCGACAATCGCCTCACCCACCTTGCGTCCCTTGCCGAACGAGGGATTCAGGTGCATCCGCAGACCAGGCGCAGCATTGACCTCGACGATCCCGCCGTGCTGCTCCTCAAGGGGCGTGCTGATGTTCTGACAGACGATATCGACACCGCAGACATCGAGACCCACCATCTGAGCGGCGGCGACTGCCCGGGCGGCGACATCCCGATGCACCTCATCGGTCACATCGGTAGCGCTTCCACCCGTCGAGAGATTCGCGTTGTTGCGCAACACCACACGAACCCCCCGTGGTGGCACGGAATCGGGCGAAAAACCCTGGTCACGCAGACGCTCGAGCGCAATCGCATCGAGCGGAATGCGGGTGAGCGACGTGGCATGTCCCGTTCCCCTGCGGGGATCGGCATTGACCATTTCAACCAACTCGGCCACGGTACGCGTTCCGTCACCGATCACCAGAGGAGGATCGCGTCGCGCTGCAGCAACAAGACGATCACCAACCACCAGCAGACGAAAATCAAACCCCGGCAGATACCGCTCCACCAGAACGTCGTCCCTGAAACCGCGTGCGACGCGATAGGCCGACATGACTTGCTCACGCGTATGCGCATTGACCGTGACGCCCTTGCCCTGATGACCATCGCGGGGCTTGATCACGACCGGTACACCGATCTCTTCAGCCGCGCGCCAGGCGTCCTCCTCGCTGTCGACAGGCCTTCCCTGCGGGACGGGTATCCCGGCAGCATGGAGAAGACGCTTCGTCAATTCCTTGTCCTGCGCAATATCCTCGGCGATGGCACTCGTCATATCGACCTCAGCGGCCTGAATGCGCCGCTGGCGGCTACCCCAGCCAAACTGCACCAGACTGCCACTGGTCAGACGCCGATGCGGAATCCCCCGGGCCACTGCGGCCTCCACAATCGCGCCCGTGGAGGGCCCGAGTCGGACATCGGCGTCGAGTTCCCGAAGTCTCGCGACAGCGGCGGGAAGGTCGAAGGCTGTGTCATTGGCAGCGGACTCCAGCAGAACAATCGCCGTCTCGAAGGCCAATCGGCCGACGTCCTCCTCGGTGTACTGAACCACCACCTGAAACACGCCAGGATCGGGCGCAGCCACGGTCCGACTGAAACTGACCTGACAACCGGCCACCGTTTGCAAACCGAGCGTCGCCAACTCGAGTGCATGAGCCATCGACAGTCGCCCATCGAGCGTCGGTTCCGGCAGAGCACCGATATCAGGGAAACGCCGTCTCAGACGGTCGACGAAGCCAGGCATCCGGGCAAGGTCGGACTCCTGTGGTGAGCAGGTCACCACCGCCTCGATGGCGGTGTGACGAATCCAGAGATTGGGGCCGCGCAGTGCGCGAAGGCGTGATACTTCCATGATCGGGTGGGCGTATTCGGAGATGACTAGAAAACAGCGTACTGGTTCATGTCGCTGAGCCAGACAGAGGCAGACTCTCCACGCCGGCGCGGATGAGCACAGGATCGATATCGAGCGCCAGCGCCGCACCAATGGCTGCAAGCATCGACGACAGGGACATGCGGGCTCCCGCCAGGGCGGCGGCCGCTGGTTGCCGCAAATCCAGCACCTGGGTCTCCCGATCCGCATCGAACAGGACCGCATGGTGGTCCCTCACCAGCAGGAATCTTCCGCCGCTAAGGCAATGCTCCGCCCGAAGCGGATGATCCGCCGAGGCACTGAAGTACATGACCTGGCCATCGCTGAAGCATGCCAGTCCCGCACAGGCCGGATCATCCGCATTCAGGACGGCGCAACCGCTGGCAAGAACGACATCGATCTGCGTGCGCAGCACATTGCACATCTGTTCCTGATTGCGAACATAGTGATCGTCGAGCCCCCGGGGTATCGGAATGTCCGTCACAACACCCACCTGGCAACGATCGTAGGAGAGACCATGGTCGAGGATGCTGCGCGCGCTACTTTCAATCACCGCTGCTGTGACATTGCGGTTCATCAGGACACGCTGACCCGATTCCCAGCCATCTTTCGTGGGGGCTGCCACGCGGTCCATCTGAAAAAAGACACCCTCTGCGCAAGCCAGTCCGCTGGCGTATCCGGCGCTTGTGAGCAGCTGGGCCGTCAGCATGGCCGCATCGGTCACCCCGGTTCCGCCGGTCAGCCCGATGATGGGAATCCGGCCGCTGTCCAGTTTGCTGAACAGATGATCAACGATGGCGTCACCGACGGGGCGTGGCCCCCCCTGTGCGGGTTTGAGATGCATCAGCAAACCCGGCCCGGCATTGACCTCCACCACCGCGCCACCCTGTTCGTCCAGCGGCTGGCTGATGTCCCTTGCGACGAGATCGATACCCGCGATGTCAAGGCCTACGACCCGCGCCGCGAGCGCCGCAATTTCCGCCACATCGGGATGGACCTGGTCCGTGATGTCCTGGGTCATCACACCGGTTCTCTGGACCAGGATCTGCCTGCCGGCCTCCAGAACCGATTCAGGCGTCACTCCCTGACGGGCCAGTTCAAGCATGACCGTATTGTTTTCGGGCAGCCGGATCGTATCGAGGGGGAAATCCTCCTCCTCGCCACGACGCGGATCCGCATTGATCTGTGTGTCAATCAACTGCATGACGGTCCGGACACCATCACCCACGACATGGGCCTGTTCCCCTCTGGCCGCGGCGACAAGACGATTCCCGACAACGAGAAGACGATGTTCCTGACCGGGGATACAGCGCTCGACCATGACGCCGGACCCCTCACCCTCCGCTACCCGAAAGGCTGCCTCCACGGCCTCGCGGGTCGTGAGATCGAGTACCACACCCCGCCCGTGGTTCCCATCGACGGGCTTGACCACCACCGGCAGACCGATATCCTGCGCCGCCTGCCAGGCCTCCTCCGGGCTGGATACCACCTGCCCTTCCGGAATCGGCACCCCACAGGACGCAAGAAGGGTCTTGGTCAGATCCTTGTCCCGGGAGATACCTTCCGCAATGGCACTGGTTCGATCCGTCTCGGCAGTCCATATTCGACGCTGCTGTGAACCGTAGCCAAGCTGGACGAGGTTGCCGTCAGTCAGGCGTATGGCCGGGATTCCCCTCTCGACGGCAGCGTCGACGATGCATGCCGTGCTGGGTCCAAGCGCGCGGCGGTCGATGAGCGATTTGAGGTCGGCAATGGCCGCATCGAGATCGAATGGCGTGTCGTGAATGGCCGCCATGATCAGGTCCGCGGCATGGTGCAGCGCACTCAGGCCCACCTCGTGCTGCCGGGTACGGATGACGACCTTGTAAATCCCGCGCTGGTCCATTTCCCGAGCCTTGCCGAATGGCTCATCCATCCCGGCAAGCGTCTGCAACTCCAGGGCAATGTGCTCCATGATGTGACCCGGCCAGGTACCACCCCGCAGCCGCTCGACAAATCCGCCCCGGTAGCCGACCCCGCAGAAATGCTCCATGAGGCTCGGTAGAAAGCCGAGCAGGCGATCATTGAAACCGGGGAGCGTGTTCGATGGCCAGTCCTCGAGCGGGCCGATATCGATCACCACCTCGACTGCCAGACGGTATGTCCAGATGCTGGGGCCCTGGAGATTCGCGACACGCAGAAAACGGATCGGGGGAAACCTCTCGGCCGTCGCATTTACAATCTCGTGCTTGTCCTGTTTCTCCATATTGCAGTCCTGATCCCGCCGGAAAGCAGAATTATCAGCACTATAGCGCCACCCCGCGACTCCGGTCCGCTGCCACCCGGCTTCCCACACTCCTGGATGGCTCGGGCTCTGTCGGCCCTGCCGCATGAGCCAGTGGTCGCATGGCTTGAGACCGATCTCGATCAGGCGCTTCACTTCTCCCCAGGGATCCTGATTCTGACGCGGGGACATCTGTGTGCCATCGGTGGTGCCGCCGACGGACCCTCGGTGCACCTCTGGCCGGTTTCGGCGGATGCCCGACTGAAGACGACCGATCACCACGGGATCGGATCCATCGAACTGATCGACAACGGTCAGCGTATCGGAACCTGGCGCTACCGGCTGGATGGTCGCGCTCACGGTGTCGATCATCTGGTCAGGCAGTTCGAGGCCTGCCGAGACAGCATCTCCGGCTCCGGCCCACCCATCCGGCAGTGGCAGAGCACATGCCCTCAGTGCCAGGCGCCCATGGCTCCGGAGGACGAGGAATGCAGCAAATGCGCACAGATATCCCTCGCTCCGCCATCCACATGGACCCTGCTGAGATTGTGGCGGTTTGCCAAACCCTACAAGGGTCAGTTGCTGAGCGGTTTCCTCTTGACCCTGGCGGCCACGGCGGCAACGCTGGTACCGCCATACCTCACGATTCCGTTGATGGACGATGTGCTGATTCCCTTTCAGGCGGGTCAGCCCATCGATACCGGTCTTGTCGCCTTGCTACTGGCAGGCCTCTTCGCGTCGTCGCTGCTGGCCTGGATCCTCGGCTGGGCGCGCACCTATGTGCTTGCTCTGGTCTCGGAGCGCATCGGCTCCGATCTGCGCACCACCACATACGATCACCTGCTGAGGCTCTCTCTGGAGTATTTCGGCAAGCGCAGAACCGGTGATCTCATGGCCCGTATCGGGACCGAAACCGACCGCATCAATGTATTCCTCTCGCTGCACCTGCTCGAATTCGCGACCGATGTGCTGATGATCGCGATGACGGCAGGAATTCTCTTCTATATCAACCCGCCGCTGGCGCTGGCCACATTGCTGCCGCTTCCCCTGATTGCATGGCTGATACATGTTGTGCGCGACCGCCTGCGCACAGGTTTCGAAAAAATTGACCGGGTGTGGTCAGAGGTGACCAATGTGCTTGCCGACACCATTCCGGGTATCCGTGTGGTCAAGGCCTTCGCCCAGGAGGACCGGGAGGCCCAGAGATTCCTCGATGCAAATCGCCACAACCTGGAAGTCAATGATCGAATCAACCGTCTGTGGTCACTGTTTTCTCCGACGGTATCCCTGCTCACGGAGGTAGGGCTTCTGGTGGTGTGGGCATTCGGAATATGGCTCGTGGCGCATGGAGAGGTGACGGTCGGCGTGCTCACCGCCTTCCTCACCTACATCGGTCGTTTTTACACACGCCTGGATTCGATGAGCCGAATTGTCTCCTTCACGCAGAAGGCGGCAGTCGGAACCAAACGGATTTTCGACATCCTTGACCACGTCTCGAGTGTGCCCGAGCCTGCGGTGCCGACAGCGATCACCCACATGAACGGGCATCTCGAAATTCGCGATGTGG
>CAYYDO010000120.1:0-6420 GCA_964470595.1 uncultured Burkholderiaceae bacterium
ATCGGACTCGGTGTGCTGCCGGGGGGCCAGTGGCGACCGCTGGCTTCCTGGGCACGCTTGTAGGGACCCCTACCCGCTGCTGCTAAAGACGAATCTGGGCCGGGAGCCAGTTCACCAGACCCGGAAAAACATAGAGCAGAAGCGTTGCAAGGACCATCAGCAGAAACATCGGGAACGTTGCCCGGGCAACCTCCCAGAGCGACTTGCCTGTCATCCCCTGAAGCACGAAAAGGTTGAACCCCACAGGCGGCGTGATCTGCGCCATTTCTACGACCAGCACCATGAAGATGCCGAACCAGATCAGATCGATGCCCGCAGCGGACACCGTTGGAAGGATCACACCCATGGTCAGAACGATCATGGAGATACCGTCGAGAAAGCAACCCAGTACGATGTAAAAGAGCATGATCACCATCAGCAATTCGAATCGCGAGAGACCCAGCGTAGCGATCCACTCTGCAAGGTGCCTCGGCAGCCCCAGGTATCCCATCGCGAGCGTCAGAAAAGCAGCACCCGCAAGAATGAAGGCGATCATGCAGTACAGCCGTGTCCCTCCCATCAGGGCCTGGGCAAGCGAATCACGATTCAATGTGCCCTGCAGGGCCGAGAGCACAAGCGCACCCAGCACCCCAACTGCCGCAGCCTCTGTCGCTGTCGCAATGCCAAGATAGATGGAGCCCAACACCCCAACGATCAGAAGGACGACCGGACCAAGACGCCACACATCGCGAAGCTTTTCGGAGAGCACCCGTCGGTCCGTCTCCACGGGAATGGCAGCAGGATGCATGAGGGACCAACCGATGATGTAGGCCGAAAAGAGTCCGGCCAGAAGAAGCCCCGGCAACACGCCTGCGATGAACAGCTTGGCGATCGACACCTCTGCAGACACCCCATAGACGATCATGATGATCGAAGGGGGAATCAGCAAACCCAGTGTGCCTGCGCCAGCAAGACTTCCGACGACGATTCCCTCGGGATAGCCTCGCCGCAGCAATTCCGGAAGCGTCATTTTCCCAACTGTGGCGCAGGTCGCTGCGCTGGAGCCCGAGACGGCTGCAAATATCGTGCATCCCAGCACATTGGTGTGCAACAGTCGGCCTGGCAATCGACTGAGAAGGGGCGCCAGACCCCGAAACATGTCTTCCGAGAGTCGGGTTCGAAAGAGAATCTCGCCCATCAGAATGAACAGGGGCAGCGCGGTCAGCGTCCAGCTGGAGGATGCCCCCCAGATCGTCACGGCCATGGCATCGCCTGCCGGGCGTGCGGTGAAGATCTGCATCCCGATCCAGGCCACACCCGACAGTGTCAGTCCCACCCAGACACCGCTCGCCAGAATCAGAAACAGCGAGGCCACCAGCAACGCAGCAATGGCGATGTCATTCATGGCGCAACTGCTCCGCAGGCGCATCGGGATCTGTCGCACCGCGCAGATGCAGGATGAATTCATCGGCGATCGCGACCGCCAGGATCACCGTGCCCACTGCCATGCTGAGCTGGGGAATCCAGAGCGGAGTCGCATCCATCGATGTTGAAATATCGTTGAACGCTCGTGACTGTATGACCAGACGGACGCTGAATGCCGCGAGGAGCGCAGCCAGCAGGGTGCTGGCTCCCAAGGCCCACAACTCGAGAAGATATCGTGCACGGCCCCGCGCCATCCCGAGCAGCAGTGTGACCCGGATATGCTCGTGACGCTTGAATGTGTGCGCCAGCGCCAGAAATCCACTGGCTGCCATGAAGTACCCCGCGTACCCGTCGAGGCCACGGATGTTCACATGCAGTTCCCGACTGACGATCGACAGCAGGATGCAACAGAACAACGCCACCATGAAAAATGCCGCCAGGACGGCGGCACCGGTGTACAGGGTGTCAAGAGCCTTGCGCATTGCGACTCAGTCCTCGAGACGGGCTGGTGGTGTCGTCTTTCCAGCCCGTGGCCGCAGGCTTACTTGCGGTAGGCGTCCACCAGTTGCTGGCCATCCGGGCCGGCGTTCTTCAGCCACTCCTGCAGCATCGTGGCGCCCACCTTTTGCAGGTCAGCCTTGAGAGCCGCCGAGGGGGGCGAAACGGTCATGCCGTTGGCTCGCAGCGCTGCTGTCGTATCGGTCATCACCTTGCGTGAATCGGCCCACCCCTTGGCCTCGATATCCGCAGCCACTTTGAGCACAGCCGCGCGGGTGGCAGCATCGAGGGCGTCCCACGCCTTGCGATTCACCAGTACGGCGTTCTTCGGAAGCCATGCCTGCACATCGTAGTAGAACTTCATCTGCTCCCAGATCTTGGTATCGACGCCTGTGGCACCCGATGTCATGGTCGCCTCGATCACACCAGTCGCCATGGCCTGGGAGAGCTCCGCCTGCTGGACCGTCACCGGCTGGGCACCGACAAGTTCGGCAATACGGCCCGTCGCCGGACTGTATGCCCGCCATTTGATGCCTTTCAGATCGGCCGCGGAATTGATCGGCTTCTTGGAATAGATGCCCTGGGGCGGCCACGGGACTGAATAGAGCAGCATGATGCCCTGCTCGGCCAGTTTGCGCTCCAGAATGGGCTTCTGGGCTCTGTAGAGCTTCATGGCCTCGTCATAGCTGTCCGCCAGAAACGGCAGGCCATCCGCGCCATAGATCTGGTTCTCATTCTGGAAATTGACGAGAAGAATTTCCCCGGCCTGTGCCTGATTCCCCTGGACTGCACGCTTGATCTCAGGGGCCTTGAAGAGCGCCGCACCGGGATGCACTGTGATCTTGAGCTTGCCACCGCTGGCCTTGTCCACCTCGCTGGCGAACTGCTGCAGGAGTTGGCTGTGGAAATTGGTGGCAGGGTAGGCACTGGCGAGATCCCACTTGGCCTGAGCCCAGGCAACCGGGGCAGCAAGGCTGGCAAAGGCGATCGCCATGATCGATGACACACGACGGAACAACTTCATGAGCATTCTCCTGGGGTTGCACGAGGTGGCCTCCATGCTAAACCGGCACCCCGCCCGACCCCGGCGTTGCGTCATCAAATCAAGGGAAAGTCCTAGTCCGGATTCCGTCAGCCGGCGTTGTCATCGGCACCCACCAGCAGGCTGGACAATATTGGCAGATTCCTGCCCTCGGCCCACGGATTCCACCATGTCCACACCCCTGACCATCCTCATCACTGTCTCGCTTCTGGTCGCCTCGAATGTATTCATGACGCTTGCCTGGTATGGCCACCTGAAGAACCTCTCGATGGCGCCGCTCTGGCTGGCTGTGCTGGCAAGTTGGGGCATTGCATTCTTCGAATACGCGCTTCAGGTCCCAGCCAACCGGATCGGCTTCACCGTGCTCTCGCTCGCCCAACTGAAAATCATTCAGGAGATCATCACCCTGACGGTGTTCATTCCCTTTTCGATGCTCTACATGCATCAACCCTTCAAGACAGACTATCTCTGGGCCGGCCTGTGCATGGTCGGAGCGGTTTACTTCATTTTCAGAAGTTGATCCGAGCGCCCACGGGTTATCATGAATTCTCGTCCACACCTGCAATGCCATGCGCAAACATCACCCCGTTCATCGCTCGCCCGCCGGTCTGGAGTGGTCCCTGTTCAGAAAGATTCCACACATGACGATTGCAGGCCTCTCGGTACTGGGGGTCCTGTGGGCGGCGGGGCATTATTGGCCTTGGGAATCGAATGCAGACAAGCAGTTTCAGCAGTTCGAGTTTGCACTCATTGGCGCCGCGATATTCCTGGCCACCATGCTGGTGACCCTGGCAATCGGCTGTGTCGTGGTTCTCATCATGAAGGGCCCGCGATACAGCGCTGATTCATATCCGGTTGAAGATGCCGAACGTCCCGGGCGCTGAGCCCCACTGAATCCGTGACCTCCAAGCCTGCAAGTCTCAGCCGGGTCGATCTCGTACTACTGGTCCTGCTCACCCTGTTCTGGGGCATCAATTGGCCAGTCATGAAGTATGCATTGCTCGACTACCCGCCTCTTACCTTTCGCTCATTGTGCATGCTGCTCGGTATCGTGGCGCTGGGAGCCTACATTCTTGCCACAGGCGACAAATTCCGGGTGCCACGGGATGAGCGACGAAAGGTGCTGCAGCTCTCTGTGGGCAACATGATGATCTGGCATTTTTTCGCCATGTATGCCATCAAGATGCTGAGTTCGGGCAGGGCGGCCATCATTGGCTACACCATGCCCGTATGGGCACTGCTGGCCAGCGTGCTGTTTTTCCGGGGCGCTTTCACCTGGCGTGGTGGCCTCGGCGTGGTGCTCGCGATGGCGGCAACCGTCCTGCTCGCCGCAAACGAATTTTCGTCCATGCTCGGAAAACCGCTCGGCCTCGGACTGATGATGGTCGCCGCCATCTCCTGGGGCGTGGGCACGGCCATGATGAATCACATCAAGGTGAGCATCTCCAATGCCGCACTCACCTTCTGGATGATGGTTCTGACCGCTGGCCTGCTGGTCACCGGCGCGTTGCTGACAGAGTGGTCGCAGTGGCGCTGGCCAAGGCCAGGCGAATGGGCCGCCATTCTGTACAACGCAGTGATCGTCTTCGGCGTCTGTCACATCATATGGTTTCGCATTGCCAGAAAACTCCCCCCGACAGCGAGCAGCCTCTCAATCATGCTGATCCCTGTCCTCGGAGTGTTTACAGGCGCATGGGCGCTGGGTGAGACCATCGGACCCTACGATATCGGTGCCCTCGTATTGATCCTGCTGGCCATGGCAGTGGTACTGCTGCCGAAACGCGAGCCGAAAGCGGGCGCGGGAGCAGAGCCGCAGTAGAGCCCCGCCGCCCCGCAGTCTCCGGCCCGCAACTCAGGATCCAGGAGTCAGAAGACGCTCCATCTCCCGCCGGATTCTGTAGGCGGTCTGGGTTGGATCAATCCTTACATCCGCCCATGTAAGTACCGTCCCTGCGGGAACGTCACGCACCAATGGCAGGTCATGGGCCAGGCCGAGCGGCAGCCCTCCGATCCCGAGCGACCGCTGTGCGGGCATGAGTTCACCATGCACGGTGTAGCCGCCCTCGCCATCGAGTATCTCCCCGGCACGCAGAGGGCGCTTGGCCCTGGCCACCACATCGGCGTGAAACCCAGTCGCTACCCCCGTCGGCTCGCCCCGCAGAGCCACAGAGGCGACCGAGATCCCCACCTCCAGACCGATCAGATGCCAGCGCTTGTAGAGACAGGCATAACGCCCGCTCGGATCGGTGCGAACCATGTATTCCCTGAAGCAGTTCTGGATGTATTCGGTCTCGCCCTCGAAGACCACAAACACGCCGAAACGAATGTCATAAGGGATCGCACGACCATCTTTCTCCAACGAGGACACAACCTCGACCTGGCCCTTCTGATGCAACACACCACCCTCGGCAATGGGGCGGCAGACGAACGGTATGTCGTCGACCGAGGCAGGAGGATAGGTCAGGCCATCGGGCGGAGCGGAGAGCCCGGTTGCATTGCAGATGGCCGTGCACTCGATTGCGGGTTTGGATCCATCCAGAAAGGAATTGAACATCTTGGGATTGAGTCCCCCGATTCTTGCCTGCTCCGGGGTGAGTCCGTAGTGACCCCACACAGTCTCGGGCGTCGACTGTGCAAACCCGGGCAACCACTTGTGGCCGCGACCAGCTGCCACCACCGGAAATCCGGCCGCGCGGGCCCAGTCAACCAGATCGCACACGAGGGCTGGTTGATCTCCATAAGCAAGGCTGTACACCACTCCCGCCTCTCGGGCCCGCAGCGCCAGCAATGGTCCGCAGAAGGCATCCGCCTCGACCGTGACATTGACCACATGCTTGTTGTGCGCGAAAGCAGCAAGGCAATGCTCGACGGCGGCCAGAGGGTGTCCCGTGCATTCCACAACGACATCGATGGCCGGATGCGCGACCAGCGCCTGCCAGTCATCTCCCACATATGTGGTCCGACGCCGGATTGCATCATCGATCGAAACCGCCTCGGACTGCTGGGGGTTCCAGCCGACTCTCTCCAGGTTGCGTCGGGCATTGGCAGGCGAGAGATCGGCAATCGCCACAAGATGCAGGCCCGGCGTTCGCGGAACCTGGGCAAGGTACATCGACCCGAATTTTCCAGCGCCGATAAGAGCTACCCGAACCGGTCTGGACTGCGCCTCGCGCTCGCGAAGCTTTGCATGAAGATTCATGAAGGGGTTTCCTCTGATCACAATTACGGAAAGAGGCTCTATTCTGGCTCAACAGGCATCTCCGGACGACACCCTCCCTCACACGACGCGGCCATGGCCCTCACCTCCCGCAGACCCCGACGACATCTGCTGCGCGCGCTGGTGATCGAGGATCAGGCAGCGATCCGACAAGCGCTTCGACGGATCATCGAGGCAATGGGACACGACGTCGATGAAGCGACCAACCGGCACGATGGTCTGGCCATGCTGATCGGCGACGATGACATCGGGATTGTCG
>CAYYDO010000121.1:0-6384 GCA_964470595.1 uncultured Burkholderiaceae bacterium
CGCGAATCACCGAAAGCAGCATGGCGTCGGCGGGTACCCCGTCGAGTTCCACCCGCTGCCCATTGCGAATAAACCGGAGTGTGTGGCGTGTCATGAGTCCGCAGTGTAGATCAGTCGGGTGCGTCTTCCGCCGGAAGGCCCGCCAGCCATCCCGGAATGCCCATGACATCCTGGCGTACTCGGGGCAAATGCGAATGGCAAAGCACGCCGGCGGTGATAACGTCGCCGGATGATTCAGTTACGTGTCGAATCCCTCACCAAGGTGTATCCATCGGTCGTCGCGAACCAGGACATCGACCTCGATGTCCTGCCTGGCGAGATTCACGCAGTGCTCGGCGAGAACGGCGCCGGCAAATCCACCCTGATGAAGATGATCTACGGGGTGACGATGCCCACCCGGGGTCGTATCGTCTGGGAGGAAACAGAGGTGCGTATCCCCAGCCCGGCAGCAGCCCGCGCTCTTGGCATCGGCATGGTGTTCCAGCATTTTTCTCTCTTTGAGTCGCTCACCGTGGCCGAGAATACGGCGCTCTTTCTGGGGCAGGGTGCGTCGCTCAATCAACTCTCGGCGCGCATCCGTGATGTGTCCGAGCACTATGGCCTGCCCGTCAATCCTGATCGTCACGTGCACGATCTCTCGGTCGGGGAGCGCCAGCGTGTGGAGATCATTCGCTGTCTTCTGCTCCGACCCAAACTCCTGATCATGGATGAGCCGACATCGGTGCTGAGTCCCGCTGCGGTGGATCGGCTCTTTGCCACCCTCCGCACCATCCGCGATGAGGGGTGCGCCATCCTCTACATCAGTCACAAACTCGACGAGATCCGCAATCTCTGCGACCGCGCCACTGTTCTGCGCGCCGGTCGTGTCAGTGCGCAGTGCCTTCCGGCGCACGAGACGCCTCAGTCGCTCGCCCGCATGATGATTGGCTCGGATTTCACGCCCCCCAGTCGTCCGCAAGTGCACCCCGGCGATATCGGGCTTGAATTGAATGGATTGAGTGCCGACACATCGGATCCCTTCGGCGTGTCCCTGCAGGAGATCCACCTGAAAGTCCACCTCGGCGAGGTCGTGGGCATTGCCGGCATCTCCGGAAACGGTCAAGGTGAGCTTCTGCAGGCCATCTCGGGAGAAACACGCACCCCACGGGCCGATTCCGTGCGGATGTGCGGTCAGGATGTGGGGCGATCGGGCGTGGAGAGCCGGAGGGGTCTCGGTCTGTGTGTCGTGCCCGAGGATCGGCTTGGTGCGGGCGCAGTTGGCGATATGTCGTTGGCCGAAAACACCCTTCTGACGGCTGCCCGCAGCCGAAAGCTCGTGGCGGCGGGTCTGGTTGATCATGACAAGGCCAGGCGCTTCGCCGCGGAGTGTATCGATGCCTTTCGGGTGAAAGCTTCCGGGCCCGACGCGGCAGCCCGGTCCCTGTCCGGGGGCAATCTGCAGAAATTCATCATTGCGCGCGAGGTGCTTCAGTCACCGCGTGTGCTGGTCTGCGCACAACCCACCTGGGGAGTGGATGTGGGAGCCGCCGCTTTCATCCGCCAGTCGCTGATCGATCTCGCGCGCAGTGGATGCGCGGTGCTCGTGATCTCCGAGGAACTCGACGAGTTGTTTGAGATCTGCGACCGCATCGCCGTGATGGCGGCGGGACGACTGTCGCCGCTGCGCGCGACAGGCGAGACGTCGACGGAGGAGATCGGTGTCTGGATGTCCGGGCTCTGGTCAGCCGATTCGGGAGTCACAGATGCTCCGGCTTGAGGCTCGGGCCGCACCCTCGCCGGCGATGCGACTGGCCTCGCCGCCCCTGGCCATCGGGTTGACGATCGTCACCGGGCTATTGATCTTCTGGCTGCTCAACAAGGATCCGATCCAGGGCTTCCGGGTCTTCTTCATTCAGCCACTCTCCAGTTTCTATGGGGTGACGGAGGTGCTGTTGAAAGCAACACCTCTGGCACTCTGCGCCATGGGGTTGGCCATTGGCTTTCGCGCCAATGTCTGGAACATCGGCGCGGAAGGCCAGTTCATCCTCGGCGCAATCGCCGCCTCTGGTATCGCCCTGCACGCGGGCAGCCTGCCAGTGCTCAGCCTGGTGTTGATGATGATTGCCGGAGTGGCAGGCGGAGCCCTGTGGGCAGCCATTCCGGCTTTTCTGAAGACGCGCTTCAATACCAATGAGATTCTCGTCACCCTCATGTTGGTGTACGTGGCCGAACTGCTCGTGTCGTGGGTGGTGTTCGGCCCCTGGCGCGACCCGATGGGATTCAACTTTCCGCAGACCCGCATTTTCGACAGCACGGCCCTGCTGCCCCAGTTACTCGATGGCGCCCGTATCAATCTCGCTCTGGGTTTCGCCATCGCGGCGCTGCTTGCTGGCTATCTGCTGCTCTTTCGTACCTATCTCGGTTTTCGCATGCGCGTTGCAGGCGAGTCGTCGGGGGCGGCCCGCTACAGTGGCATCCGGGCTTCCACCATGACATGGCTGGGACTTCTTATCGGCGGTGGTTGCGCGGGCCTTGCGGGAATGGCCGAAGTCGCTGGCCCGATGGGGCAGCTGACCGATCGGGTCAGCAGCGGCTATGGATTTGCCGCGATCATCGTGGCGTTTGTCGGGCGTCTGCACCCGCTTGGTATCGGTCTGGCATCGCTGCTGATGGCGCTCTTTTTCATCGGTGGCGAGCAGGCACAGCAGTACCTCGGTGTGCCCGGTTCAATCTCCAAGGTGTTTCAGGGCCTGCTCCTCTTCTACCTTCTCGCGGTCGATGTGCTCATACGGTACCGGGTTCGAATCGGGCGGGCAGGGGCATCTTCAACCGGGGTGGTGAGCGCCACATGAGTGCGGAACTGCTGACCGCGATCATTGCGGCCACCATCGTGGCGGGCACACCACTGGTTCTGGTTGCACTCGGTGAACTCATTTGCGAAAAGTCAGGCATGCTCAATCTGGGGGCGGAGGGCATGATGTCACTTGGGGCCGTCGCCGCATTTGCAGGCGCGTTTTTCACCGGCTCTGCCACAGTCGGAATTGCGGCGGGTGTCATTGCCGGCATGCTGGCCAGTCTGATGTTCGCGGTGATCACGATTCATCTCATGGCCAACCAGGTGGCGACGGGTCTGGCGCTGGCCATCTTTGGCGTGGGTCTCGCGGCCTTTCTCGGCAAACCGCTGGAGTCCCGCGTGCTCGACCCGACCCCAGCCCTGGTCATTCCGCTCATTTCGGACATTCCGGTGCTGGGAGAGGCCCTTTTCCGTCAGTCGGTCCTGGTGTACCTGAGCTGGGCGATCCTGGCGGCCCTGATCTGGTTTCTCAATCACAGCCGGGGCGGTCTGATTCTGCGCGCGGTTGGCGAGTCTCCGGCTGCAGCCCATGCGATCGGGATTCCGGTGCGCCTGGTCCGTATTCTGGCCGTGCTTTTCGGTGGTGCGATGGCCGGTTTGGGAGGCGCTTTCCTGTCGGTCATCCATACCCCCATGTGGACCGAAGGCATGGTTGCCGGCAAGGGCTGGATCGCCCTTGCGCTGGTGGTCTTTGCCACCTGGCGTCCGGCGCGGGTGTTGCTGGGGGCGTACCTCTTCGGAGGGGTATTGATCACCCAGCTCTTCGTACAATCATCCGGCCTGCAGGTGGCGATACCGGCACAATTCCTGTCGGCTCTGCCATATCTGGCCACAATCGTCGTTCTGGTTCTGATTTCTCGCAACACCAAGCTGATCCGTCTCAACTCGCCGGATTCCCTCGGCAAACCGTTCTTAAAGGAGAACTTATGAAGTCGTCTCGTCGTCGCCTCATTCAGGCTGGTGCTGCCGGTGCGGGAGCCACCTTGCTCGGTCAGATTCCCTTTGTGCAGGCCCAGGCGGCACTGAAAGTGGGTTTCGTGTATGTCAGCCCGATTGGCGACGCTGGCTGGACATTCCAGCATGATCTTGGTCGCCTCGAGATGGAGAAGAACCTTGCCGGAAAGGTCACCACGAGTTTCGTCGAGAAGGTGGCCGAGGGCGCGGATGCGGAGCGGGTCATCCGCGAGATGGCAAACAGTGGTCATCAACTGATCTTCGCGACCAGTTTCGGTTACATGAATTATGTCGAGCGGGTCGCCAAGCAGTTCCCCAAGGTGGTGTTCATGCATGCCACGGGGTACAAGTCGGGGACCAACTTCGGCAATTACAACGCGCGTTTCTACGAGGGCCGTTATCTCAATGGCGTGATCGCGGGTCGCATGACCAAGTCCAATGTGCTCGGTTACGTGGCTGCCTTTCCCATTCCGGAGGTCCTGCAGGGGATCAATGCCTTCACGCGCGGTGCGCGCAGCGTCAACCCCAAGGTCGATGTGCGCGTGGTGTGGGTGAACAGCTGGTACGACCCGGGCAAGGAGCGCGAGGCTGCAAACACCCTGATCGCACAGAAAGCGGATGTCCTCACCCATCACACCGACTCCACCGCTGCGGTCCAGGCGGCAGAGGAAAAGGGCGTGTATGCCTGCGGTTATCACTCCGACATGTCGAAGTACGGCAAGCGTGCTCACCTCACCGCCACCACACATCACTGGGGCGCGTATTACACGCGCATCGCCCAGGAGGTGGCTGGGGGCAAGTGGAAGAACCAGCCGGTATGGGGCGGCATCAAGGACGGGTTCATCAAGCTTGCTCCGATCAATCCCGCGGTCCCGAAGGACGTTCAGGCCGCTGTCGCGAAAATCGAGTCTGATATTCGCGAGGGCCGCTTCCATCCGTTCTCGGGCTCGGTGATGGATCAGGATGGCAAAGAGCGTCTGGGGGCGGGCAAGACCATGTCCGATGAGGATCTCGGCAAGATGGACTTCTATGTCCAGGGGGTCAGCTCGCGTCTGCCGAAGTCCTGATGTCCGGTGTGGTTGCGGCGGCCGCTTCGCTTGCGGTGCGCGGCCATCTGGTTCACTGTCGTGACGACCCTTTCCGCGTCGGGCCCTCCGCTCTGGAGACTTTCGAGGATGGGGTGATGGTGGTGGTCGATGGCCGCATCGCGGCCATCGGCCCCTACTCCGAAATGGCGTCTCAGGCGGCATCCTGTGCCAGCCTCATCCACAGACCTGGAATGATGATTCTTCCGGGGTTTGTGGATGCGCATGTTCACGCTGTCCAGACCGATGTCATCGCGAGTCCCGGCCGGTCTCTTCTGGACTGGCTCGAGCGTTTTACCTTTCCCGCGGAGGCGCGTTTTGCCGAGCAGAGCGTGTGCGAGGATGTCGCCGCGTTCTTTCTGCGCGAACTTCTGCGAAACGGAACGACGACAGCGTCGATTTTCGCGAGCGTTCACCCCGGCTCCTGCGATGCCGTCTTGTCGGGTGCGTATGCCCTGGGCATGCGGGTCAACTGCGGCAAGGTTCTCATGGATCGTCACGTTCCGGAGACGGTGCGTGACACCCCTGATCTGGCGCAACGCCAGTCCGTGGAACTGATCGACCGGTGGCACGGAAAGGGGCGCCTGCGCTATACCGTCACGCCGCGTTTCGCGCCCACATCATCCCCGGAACAGATGCGCGTTGCGGGTGAGCTCCTCTCCATGCGGGACGATCTTCACCTCCAGTCGCACCTTGCTGAAAACCGTGACGAGGTGCAGTGGATGCGCGAACTCTATCCGGATGCGCGCAGCTATCTCGACGTTTATGATCGTTTCGGTTTGCTGGGCCCTCGCACAACCTATGCCCACTGCATATGGCTCGACAGTGTCGATCGCCGGCGCATGGCCGAGTCGGGTGCAGGAATCGCGTTCTGTCCCACATCCAATCTCTTTCTCGGTTCCGGGCTCTTCGACCTGCAGGCCTGCGCCGAGGCGAATATTGCGATTGGACTCGGGTCCGATGTCGGTGGCGGGACCAGTTTCTCGATGCTCCGCACGATGTCCGAGGCCTACAAGGTCGCCCAGTTGCAGGGCTATACTGCCGACCCTGGGCTGTGCCTGTATCTCGGCACGCTGGGTGCGGCCAAGGCGCTCGGTCTTGACAGCTTCATCGGTAACTTCGCGATTGGCAAGGAGGCAGATTTCATCGTGTGCAATCCAGGTGCGACGCCCCTGCTGGCCCGACGCATGGCCCTGACCGACAGTGCATCGGAGCAACTCTTCGTACTCATGACCCTGGGCGACGATCGGGTGATCGCCGAGACCTATCTCCAGGGCGTGTGTCGCTATTCCGGAGGCCCGCTTGAGGCCTGATCGTGCCGAGATCGATCGGGTGCGTCGAACTGCCGTATGCCTGGTGCCACAGGCAGAGGTCGATGCTGCCATCAGCGGCCACGGGGCGTAATTTAGCTGGTGTGTCTAGTAGAATAATCTGACCGTCTCTCCAAAGGTTGGGACGAGATTTCTTTATGATGTTGTCTTTGTTTAAAGATACAAAGGTTAAGGTTGCAGC
>CAYYDO010000122.1:0-2242 GCA_964470595.1 uncultured Burkholderiaceae bacterium
GCGAGCGGGTGCACGACGTGCGCGGCATCGCCAATCAACGCTACTCGATTCGCCAGATCGAGTCGCGCGCACTGATCGAGGGTGACCGCCTGCCAGCGGAGGCGCATCTGGCCAGACAACTGTCCGTCAGCGTGGGCACGGTTCAGAAGGCGCTTGGCCAGTTGACCAACTCCGGCCTCATCACACGCGAACATGGGCGCGGTACCTTCGTATCGGGCAGCCGTGTGCAGGCATCCGACGTGAGCTACCTGCGATTCCTCGACAGCGAGGGACAGGAGTTGCCCAACTTCATGCAACTGCGTTCGATCCGCAAGCTGCGAACGCGAGGGCCTTGGGCGGATTTTCTTGGTCCGGCATCGGGTTATGTTCGTATTGAACGACTCATTGATGTCGGCGGCACCGTGACACTTCACAGCGCATTCTGGCTGCGCGAGGAGGAATTCGAGCGATTGAATCAGCCCGGTCGGGAGATGCTTGAAAAGAATCTGCGTGTACTGATCGGACAGAAACTGTCACTGCCAACGCTCCGTATCGACCAATGGATCCGCTTTGAAAAGGCACCGCCAACGGTCGCCAGAGCACTCCACTTGCAGCCCGGGGATCTCGTCTTTTCCATGGACATGCGCGGCTATACCCTTCGCGACCGCCCGCTCTACTTCCAGCGGGTCCATGCACCACCTTTCTCTGTCAACCTCGCAGTGGTCCGCTGACTGCCGGCCATCCGATCATGCTCCCCCACACGACAAAGCGGACCCAGACCCCATGACCGACACGGCAAGAGCCACAGTTGAAGGCACCGCCACGACGATCCCCGAGCCCCTGCTGCGTGTCGATGGCGTGACACTCCAATACAAGACCTCAGAGCATCTCGTCACCGCAACCTATCGTGTCAGCTTCGATGTTCATGAGGCAGATCGCTTCGTGCTTCTGGGGCCTTCGGGCTGCGGCAAGTCGACGCTGCTCAAGGGCGTCGGGGGATTCATGAAACCGGTCGAAGGATCCATGCGGCTGAATGGCCGGCCGATCGAAGGGCCCGGGCCCGACAGGATGATGGTTTTTCAGGAATTCGATCAGCTCATGCCCTGGAAAACCGTCAAGGAAAACGTGCTTTTCCCGATGAAAGTGAGTCGCAAGTTTCCTCTGAATGAGGCCGAGGATCGGGCCCTTGCTGCCATCGAGAAAGTTGGTCTTGCCAAATTTCGTGATGTTTATCCGCACATGCTCTCCGGCGGCATGAAGCAGCGCGTCGCCATTGCCCGGGCCATGGCCATGGAACCGGACATCCTGCTGATGGATGAGCCCTATGCAGCACTGGACGCGCTGACCCGGCGTCAGATGCAGGAGGAATTGCTGCAACTCTGGGAAGACACCCGATTCACGGTGCTGTTTGTCACCCACTCGATCGAGGAAGCCATCATCCTTGGCTCCCGAATCCTGGTTCTGTCGCCACATCCGGGGCGCGTAAAAGCCGAGCTCAATGCCCACCAGTTCAGTCATACCGAGCAAGGGGGCGCAGAGTTCATGGAACTGCATCGCCGCATTCATGACATGCTCTTTGCCGAACGACTCGAGAGTCGAAAGACCGAAGCGGGAGACTCACATGAGTAATCCACGTGCACTGCCTCCGTTGCGACAGGAAATCGAGAATCGCAATCTTGAGTCCGGTCAGATCGGCGAGGTCGAGCGCCCTCTGTCCACATGGGAACGCATCAGCAATATCGAATGGGTACGACGCCTCGCCATACTGATTGTTCTGGCGGTTTTGTGGGAAGCATATGGCCGATACCTCAATAACCCGCTGCTGGTGCCGCCCTTCAGCGTGGTGCTGGAAGCACTATGGCAGGCGACCGTCAATGGTCCACTTGTCGATCGTACCTTCACCTCGGTCAAGGTGCTTGTCATCGGCTATGCCTGCGGCGTGGCGCTTGCGGCCGTCTTCACTGCGCTCGCGGTATCTACCCGCCTCGGCACGGATCTGCTATCGACACTGACAGCGATGTTCAATCCGCTGCCGGCCATCGCGCTGCTTCCCATCGCATTGTTATGGTTTGGTCTGGGGATTCCAAGCCTGGTATTCGTGATCGTGCACTCGGTGCTGTGGGCCGTCGCACTCAACACCCACTCGGGGTTTCTCGCGGTATCCGAGACCATGCGCATGGCGGGACAGAACTACGGCCTGCGAGGCATCCGCTTCGTGGCGCTGGTGCTGATGCCGGCCGCCTTTCCTGCGATTCTCTCCGGG
>CAYYDO010000122.1:2252-6344 GCA_964470595.1 uncultured Burkholderiaceae bacterium
CTCCGGGTTGAAGATTGGTTGGGCGTTTGCGTGGCGCACCCTGATTGCTGCTGAACTGGTTTTTGGCGTGTCATCACGCTCCGGTGGACTGGGTTGGTTCATCTTCGAAAATCGCAATCAACTCGATACTGCAGCGGTATTCGCGGGACTGACCGCAGTGATCATCATCGGACTGGTCGTGGAAAGTGTCATTTTCCGCAATATCGAAAAGCGCACTGTGCGCCGCTGGGGTATGCAACGGTAGTTCAGCCTGCGCAACGCGTTCCCGAAGTACCCGAAGTTCACAACAGGAGGAGAGACGACATGAAAAGCACTCTGAAGCAATTTGCCAGACGTACCTCGTCAATACTGGCTGCACTCGTCTGTGCTGCCGCAGTGGCGCTGCCCGCGCAGGCGGAAGTCAAGGAAGTCCGCATTGCCAAGGGCTTTGGCATTGGCTATCTGCCACTGCTCGTGATGGAGGAGGAAAAACTGTTTGAAAAGCACGCGGCGGCAGCCGGTCTTAAAGGCAGTGCCGCCAAATGGATCGTTCTGGACGGCGGTACCAACCAGGCACAGCTATTGATCGGAGGAAATCTGGAGATCTCCTCTGGCGGGCTTGGCCCACTGGTTGCCATCTGGGCACGTACCCGGGGAAACCTGAATGTTCGGGGTATGGCATCGATCAATTCAATGCCGCTTTACCTGAACACGATCAATCCGAATGTAAAGACAATCCGAGACTTCACCGACAAGGACCGTATCGCACTGCCTGTGATCAAGTCTTCAATTCAGGCAGTGGTACTGCAAATGGAAGCCGAGAAAGTGTTCGGCAAGCATGATCAGATCGATCGGCTCACAGTCTCCATGGCCCACCCCGACGGAACAGCAGCGCTCCTGTCCGGGAAGACCGAAGTCACGGCTCACCTGACAGCACCGCCGTTCATGTGGCAGCAACTCCAGGACCCCAAGGTAAAGCGCGTCTTCAGTTCTTATGATGTCGTGGGTGGTCCCCACAGCTTCAATCTCATCTGGGCAACAGAGAAGTTCCGCAAGGAAAATCCCAAGACCTATGCAGCCTTCATGGCGGGGCTGAATGAGGCCATGCAGAAGATCAATGCTGACAAGCCAAAGTACGCAAAGATGTTTGTCGATGTGGACAAATCCAAACTTGCACCCGCATTCATTCTCGAGATGATGAACAACCCGGAAGTGAAGTACACCACCACACCGGAAGGCACAATGAAATTCGCTTCCTTCCTGAACAAGGTCGGAACCATCAAGGAAGTTCCCAAGAGCTGGCAGGACATGTTCTTCGAAGATGTCCACAAGCAGCCGGGTTCCTGATTGCCGCACAACAAGGAGACGATCACCGTGGCAAAAGTCGTGATTACGGAGTTCATGGATGCAGCAGGTGTCGATGTGCTTGCGGGGCTTGATGTTCTGTACGATCCCCAACTCGTCGACAAACCTGATGCCCTGCGTGCCGCTCTCGCCGACTGCCACGGCCTGATTGTGCGCAATCGCACTCAGGTGCGCCCTGCCCTGTTGGAGCAGGCGCCGCATCTGAAAGTGGTGGGGCGTCTCGGCGTCGGATTGGAAAACATCGATCTTCCAGCCTGCGCCGCGCGCAAACTGCCGGTGCTACCAGCCACCGGTACAAATGACGATACCGTCGCCGAGTTCACTATCGCCGCGATGCTGGTCGTCCTTCGGGCGGGCGCATTCCACGTCAATACCGACGTTCTGTCAGGTGCCTGGCCGCGCACGAAGGTGATCGGGGGCAGGGACGCCAAGGGGCTTACCCTCGGTCTTGTCGGCTTCGGCGCCATCGCCAGGCAGGTCGCACGTCGGGCATCTGCCTTTGGCATGCGGCTGCTCGCCTACGATCCGCTTGTCGCGGCTGACCATCCCTCCTGGGCGGAACTGAATGTCGAGCGCCGGGATCTGCAATCCATGCTTGCCGAGAGTAATGTGGTGAGCATCCACGTACCCATGACACCCCAGACCCGCGGACTGCTCGACGCAACAGCACTGCAGACGCTGCCAAAGGGCGCCATCGTGATCAACACTGCCCGCGGCGGCATCATCGAAGAGGCAGCACTTGCGGCTCTGCTCAAAAGCGGCCATATCGCCGGCGCGGCACTCGATGTGTTCGAAAACGAGCCTCTGCCTGCCGCAAGCGTGCTCGTCGATGTACCCAATCTCTTGCTCACCCCACATATTGCCGGCGTGAATCAGGATGCGAATCGCCGCGCGAGCATACTCACCGCCGAAAATGTCCGTCTGGTGCTGGAGGGAAAGCCACCCAAAGTCGCCGATGCTGCGCGCGGTCATTGACGTCTGCAGCCGTCAGACCGACCGTCGGTGACGGTCATCCCGCTGCCCGATAAAAGGTCTGTTTTATGCGACCAGTTTGGAGCCGTTCACACCAAGCACCTCGGTCACAAGGCCAGTGTGGACGCAGCCCTCGCGGAAAGCGACTGAATCCAGCAATGCCACAAGTGCAGGAATGTTGTGGCGAACACCCTCGATGCGAAACTCCCTCAGGGCGCTGATCAGCAGATCGGTGGCTGCTGCACGCGATCCGGCCCGTACGATCACCTTGGCCAGTAAGGGATCGTAGTGGGGGGTCACCTCGCGGCCCTGCACATACCCTGTCTCGATACGAATACCCTCGCCTCTTGGCGGCGAAAACTCGCGCAGCACGCCCGGAGAGGGAAGAAACCGCTTGGGGTCTTCGGCATAGACACGTGCCTGAATGGCATGACCAGCCGCCGACACAGAGGGCGGAAGAATCGATCCGAGCCGCTCGCCTGCAGCTGTACGAAGCTGAGCATCGACAATATCGATCCCGGTGATTTCCTCGGTGACGCCATGCTCAACCTGAAGACGCGTATTCATCTCCAGGAAGCGAAACTCGCCATCGGGTGTCAGCAGCAACTCGACAGTACCGAGATTGTCGTAACCCAATCTGCCAAGCGTAGAGGCCACCTGCTGCATCAGCGGCGTTAGGGATGAAGGGGGATGCGGTGCGCGCGCCTCTTCAATCATCTTCTGATGCCGCCGCTGCACGGAGCAATCACGTTCATAAAGATGAGCGACATGGCCAAATTGATCGCCTACCACCTGTATTTCGACATGACGCGGACGTTCGACCAGCCGCTCAAGGTATACCTCAGGATTACCGAAACCGCGGCTGGCCATCGAGGCTGCACGCTCGAGCGCTGCGGGGAGCTCCGACGGATCGCGCGCCACCATCATGCCGATGCCTCCACCACCCCCCGCTGGCTTCACAAGAATGGGGTATCCCACCCCATCAGCAGCA
This sequence comes from uncultured Burkholderiaceae bacterium, assembly GCA_964470595.1. GTDB lineage: Bacteria > Pseudomonadota > Gammaproteobacteria > Burkholderiales > Burkholderiaceae_A > Lacustribacter. The sequence continues at coordinate 5,560 of CAYYDO010000122.1, forward strand.
GCAAGCGCAGCACGCGAATCAGCGGGCAGAACGCCCGAGGCAGACCCAACTGGCCAGCCCAGCTGTGCAGCCAACTCGCGCGCACGCGTCTTGTGCCCCATAGCGGACAGCCACTTCACGGACGGCCCGACAAATCGCAGACCGGCGTCTTCGATCGCCTGAGCAAACTCCGGATTTTCGGACAGGAACCCATAGCCGGGATGCAATGCATCGCAATGATGAATCCGCGCTGCATTGAGAATAGCGGGCACATTGAGATAACTCTCTCGTGCCGGTGCAGCCCCGATACAAATCGTCTGGGACGCACGCTCCAGCCACGGTGCACCCTCGTCAGCCCGTGAGTACACCGCGAGCGACGGAATCCCCAGTGACGCGAGCGCACGCAGAATGCGATCGGCTACCGCGCCACGATTGGCGACAAGAACCTTGTTGAAGAGTGCCATAGTCAGTCTGAATCGGGGTTGAAAATCACGCGTGTGTCATCCTGAAAGAATCGCCAAAGGCAGCGCGTCCGGCGTACCCCACGGTGTTCACAGAATGTAGCGCTGATACTTTTCCAGCGCCGCCTTGGCCGTGCGAAGCCCATCGCGACGCAGACGTTCCGCGCCTGTCGCATCACCCTTGCACATCGCCTCGAGCATCGCGACATGCTGCTGTCGCCCTATCTCGGCCCGCCCGGGCAGAATGATGATGCGACGAATCAGCACCTGTGTTTTCTCGTAGATGGTGTCGAGCATTTCAGCCAGTACTGGGTTGGCTGCCGCCTTGATGATGCGGCGGCGCAG
>CAYYDO010000123.1:0-6320 GCA_964470595.1 uncultured Burkholderiaceae bacterium
GAACTGGAACTTGTAGCCCATGGCGCCCAGTTCGCGCTGGAACTTGGCGATGGTGCTGTCATCGAGATTCTTCTTCCAGTTGAACGACGGCGAGCAGTTGTAGGCAAGCATTTTCCCGGGGAACTGCTTGTGAATCGCATCGGCAAAGGCTTTGGCAAACGCCAGATCGGGCTTGCCCGTCTCGCACCAGATCATGTCGGCATACGGTGCATAGGCCAGACCGCGCGAAATGGACTGCTCAAGCCCCGGCCTGGTGCGATAGAAGCCTTCGACCGTGCGCTCACCCGTGAGGAAGGCGCGATCATTTTCATCGACATCAGAGGTGATCAGGTCGGCTGCCTCTGCATCGGTACGCGCCAGCAGCAGTGTGGGCACACCCATTACATCGGAGGCCAGACGCGCAGCCACCAGCTTGGCGACCGCCTCGCGGCTGGGGACGAGCACCTTGCCGCCCATATGGCCGCACTTCTTGACCGATGCAAGCTGGTCTTCGAAGTGGACGCCTGCAGCGCCGGCTTCGATCATGGCCTTCATCAGCTCAAAGGCATTGAGCACGCCGCCAAAACCCGCCTCGGCATCGGCCACGATGGGCAGGAAATAGTCTGTGTAGCCCGGATCGCCGGGGTTGAGCCCTTCCATCCACTGGATCTGATCGGCGCGGGTGAAGGTGTTGTTGATCCGGCGGACCACCATGGGGACGGAATTGACCGGATAGAGCGACTGGTCGGGGTACATCTCGCCGGCCAGGTTGGCATCGCCGGCCACCTGCCAGCCCGAGAGGTACACCGCCTTGAGACCAGCCTTGGCCTGCTGCAGCGCCTGATTGCCGGTAAGTGCACCGAGAGAGTTGACGAAGGGCTCGGTGGTGACCAGATTCCAGAGCTTTTCAGCCCCGCGCTTGGCGAGCGTGTGCTCGGGTTGGACGGATCCGCGCAGACGGATGACATCCTCTGCGGTGTAACCGCGTTTGATTCCACGCCAGCGGGGATTCTCCGACCACTGCTGCTGAAGTTTCTGAGCCTCGAGTTCACGCATCGACATCACACACCTCCCTGAAAAATGGTGAGTCCATGGTAGGGAAAAGTGCTGCTGTGCAATACCGAATCAGATCAGTTATGAGAAATTTTTTTAACTATGAAAATCAAGAACTTGGAGTAAAATTTTGCATTGTGAAACGCATTTTTCGTCGATGAAACGACGGAATGATGCTTTGCATCACCTGCTTTTCACATTGTAAAAAGGGGCTTCCGCATGTCAAAAACCGCGAAAAGGTCTCAGACCGTCTCGCGAAGTGTTCGCCACACCGGCAAACGCAGCACAGGCCGAAGCGCGATGCCACCCGCAACCAGGGAGATGCCAGCGCCAATTGCCGCGCCGATCGCCAGGGCATGCCAGCGGAGATCGATGGCCAGCCCGAAGACCTGGCTGGCCAGCACCTGACCGATCAGAAGGGACGCTGCGGCAGCGAGCAGACCGGCTATCCCGCCGACGAGCGACAACTCGATTGCCTGGGCCCATGCAAGCTGCCGTCGGCTGGCGCCGAGCGCACGATAAACCGCCGCCTCGCGCAGCCGCGCATCACGCGTCGACAAAAGCGCAGACCAGAGCACCAGCACACCACTGGCCAGTGCAAATCCGAACAGCATCTGCACTGCGGTGATCACCTGCGACAGAATGCGCTGCAACTGCTCGACCAGTGCGGAGAGGTCGAAGACCGTGAGGTTGGGGAACACCGGCAACAAGCGGCGCGTCAGATCGACCCTGGGGGTGCCATTCTCGCCGGAGGGTATATGCAGTGATGTGATCCAGCTCTGTGGCGCATCCCTCAGCGCAGCCGGTGTCAGGATCATGAAGAAATTGACCTGCATGGAATCCCAGCGCAGCGACCGCAGGTTGCGCACTTCAACCTCTATGGGCTCGCCGGCGATTTCGAATGTCAGCCGATCGAACAGCGCCAGACCCAGTGTGCGCGCGATACCGGATTCCACGGAGACCTGCATCAGATCGGGATCGAGTGGCTCACCCCGCTCGATCCGGTTATGCGCGGGAATGCCATCGGCATAGGTCAGATTGAACTCGCGATCCAGCAGACGCTGGGCGCGATCATCATCGAACGACTCCGCCTGAACGGACCGGCCGTTGATGGCAATCAGACGGCCACGCACCATCGGGTAGAGCGTCGGTCGCTCGAGACCGCTTGCGGCAATTCGATCGGCCACGGCAAAGCGCTGATCGGATTGAATGTTGAGGACGAAACGATTGGGCGCATCCGGAGGCGTGGCCAGGCGCCATGCATTCACCAGATCGGCCTGCACCATGGTGAGCAGAAACAGTGCCGTGAGCGCCATCGACACGCCCTGCACCTGCAGGGCCAGCGCGGTGCCCCGGCGCTGCAGGCTTCTGCGTGTGCTGCCCCAGGCCCAGCCGAGCAACCCGGTCATGCCGCCGGAAGATACGCTGCGGCCTGCGGGAAGCAGACGAAAGACCAGCCAGGACAGCCCCGCAAACAGCAGCCCCGCCAGCGCAAAACCGCCCGCCGTAACGAGCGAGAGTTGTGCATTACCGGTACCGAGCCACAACAGAAGGCAGACCGCGAGCAGCATGGCCAGCGCCCAGGCACGCCCGGACACGGAAAACACGGGCGTATCCTGACGCAGCACCCGCACGGCAGGGACACGCCGCAGGCCCATGAGGGGCGGCACCGCAAAGCCCAGCACCATCGCGGATGCAACTCCCGCCGCCTGTGCAAGCGGAATCCAGGACATGGTCGCCAGCGGAAGGGCGATGTACCGTGCCGCAAATGCGGCGAGTGCCGACTGCACAGCCCACCCCAGCAGGAGGCCCACCATCACCGAGACGCAGGTGGCCAGCGCAAGCTCCAGCGACCACCAGCGCAACAGCACCGCCTGATCGGCACCCAGCGACTTGAGCACCGCGCAGGTCTGCAGATGTCGGCTGACGAAGCGTTGACTGGCCAGTGCCACGGCAGCCGCAGCGGTCAGCGCCGCGAGCATGCCGGTGAGCGAGAGGAATGCATAGGCGCGATCGAGGGCATTGCGCAACTCGGGGCGAGCGTTATCGATGGTCTCCATGCGCTGACCGCGCTCGAGACTGGCCCCCACCCGCGCCGCATAGCCCTGGATGGATGCGGGCGGCGCCCCCGGCGGGGCGGCCAGCCATAGCCGATAGCCAATGCGGCTTCCTGTCTGCACGAGGCCGGTATCGGGCAGTCGCTCATGACGGATCATCACCCGGGGCGAGAGGTTGACGAAATTCATGCCGCGATCGGGCTCCTGCAGGATCAGGGCCGCGACCCGGAAACTGACCGAACCGATGCGCAGGCTGTCGCCAACACGCAGATCGAGGGTGGCAGCCAGCGCCGGATCGATCCATGCCTCGTCAAGACCCAGGACGGCATGGCGTGTCCTTCCGGATGCCGTCTGCAGATCGAGCGAGCCGCGCAGCGGGTAACCGTCGGTGACTGTCTTGATCGCGGCAAGTACGCCCCGGGCCTGCTCGCCCTGCCCCACCTGGGCCATGCTGGGAAACTGACTGCCCTGGGCGATGACGAGACCCGAGGCGCGCGCAAGCGATATCCACTCGGGCGGGGTGGGCCGGTCGGACACCATCACCAGATCGGCCGCCAGCGTGGCCTGCGCGTCATTGGCCAGAGCCTGGCGCACCCGATCGGCGAGCAAGCCCACGGCACTGACCGCAGTGACCGACACCACGAGCGCCAGACACAGCAATGTGGCGCCACCCTGACGGATATCGCGCCAGGTGAGAAACCAGGCTAACCGCATCGTAATGCCTCGACAATTCCTATTCGCGCTGCCCGGATCGCAGGCAGCATTCCGCCGGCAAGGCCCATGCCCACGGAAAACAGCAGGGAGGCCATGACGATGCCCGGTGAGAGTTCAAAACCGAAGGCAAGTTCAGCGAAACTCTGAAAATTGGTGGTGGAGAACTCGACCAGCTCCATACTGGCGGCAAGCACAACTCCTGCCACACCACCAATCAGCGCCAGCCCCACCGATTCCGCCATGAAAGCCAGCAGGATCGCGCGACGCTGAAACCCAAGGGCACGCAATGTGCCGATCTCCGCCGTTCGTGATGCCACCGCCGACTGCATGGTGATCGTTGCACCGATGATCGCACCAATGGAAAACACGCCAGCAAGGGTGAGGCCAAGAATGCGAATGAACCGCGATAGCGCGGCCGATTGCTCCGCGTAATACTCGGTCTCCCGCTTGGCGGCCAGCGTGATGCGGGGATCGTTGTTCAATCGCTCGACAACCGCCTGCATGCCGCGCTCCGGATCGACAAGACGCACCACGATCGACGAATACGCATTACGCCGGAACGATTGCATCAGGGAATCCACATCGCCCCAGATCTCGGAGTCAAAACCGCTGCGTGCGCCATCCATGACACCCACCACAAGCCAGTCACGACCACCAAAGGTCAGACTCTGGCCCCGCTCGACTCCCGAGAACTGGGCCAGAACGCTGCGGCCCACGACGATCTCGTTGGACCCGGGGCGGAACATGCGTCCCTCGATGAGCCGGACCTTGCGACGCAGGCTCACACCGGTCTGCTCCATCCCGCGGATCGTCGCGTTGGAGATCTTGCCGCTCCCCTTTTTCGGCAGGCTGATCAGCATGACCACCTCCCGGGATGCCAGAGCCTCGCCAATCACTGCGACCTCTGGCATGGCCGCCACCAGCGCCGCCTGTGATCGGTCCACCGCGCTCTGCAGTTCGGTGCTGGAACCCTTGCGCGAGACCACGACATTATCGGGTTCACCCGTCGCGACCAGCGTGCGCTTGAGACCGGCATCGAGCATGAGTGATGTCGCAAACACGAACACGACCAGCGCCATGCCGCCGGCCGTCAGGATCGTGGTGACGCGACGCACCCAGAGGTTGCGCAGGCTGTAGTGCAGGGGAATGCCTGCAAGACGATGACTGGACAGGGCGGGGGAGGAATCAGATCGCACGCAGGCCCTCGACGATTTTCAGATGCGAGGATCGCCAGGCCGGAAACGCCGCAGCAACGAGACCGACCAGAGCAGCCAGCGCCAGTTGCTGAACACTCGTGCTCGCAGCCACCTCGAACACCGGAAACAGAGTCCCCATGGCCGAGCCAAAAACCGCCGCGACAGGATAGGTCAGTACCAGACCTGCGACCCCGCCCAGAAGCGCGAGCAGCAGTGATTCACAGACCACCAGTCCGGCCACGAATCCGGGCTGAAAACCCAGGGCCTTGAGGGTGGCGTACTCACCCGTGCGCTCGCGTGCCGTCATGGCCATGGTGTTGGCCATCACGGCCAGAATGATCAGAATCACCACATAGGACACGATCCGGATCGCCACGACAATGGCCTCGGTCATGGCGACGAAACCCAGCTGGAAGGCCTTCTCGGTCTCGGTCATCGTCTCGAAAGCGGAATTGCGAAACAGCGCATCGATCTGCAGGCTCACCTCTGCGGCACGCACGGGATCCGAAATCTCGGAAATGAATACGCCGGTGGTGTTGCTCGACCGCGGCAAGCCGCGACGACGCGTTTCCTCGTTCAGATAGTTCCAGTGGAAAAGCATCTGGGCGGTATCCGTTGAGGGTGAGCGCCCATCGTAGACACCGGCCACCAGGAACTCCCAATCGCCGGGAAAGATGGTGCCCTTGAGCGTCATCGCATCGCCTGGCTTGAGATTGTGAGTCTCGGCGATCTTGCGGCCAATCAGAGCCGATCGTCGATCACGCAGAAAGGTGGTGCGCTCCTCATCGGAGATCATGTACTCCGGATAGATGCGCAGATAACTCTCCGGGTCAACCGCAAACTGGGGAAAGAAGTTCTTCGGCTCCTTGTAGATGCCGCCGAACCAATTCGACCAGGAGATCGACTGCACACCGTCGATCTGACGGATCCGCTCACCGTGCGAGATCGGCAGGGGGAAGACCAGGGAAATCGCATTGCGTGTGATCAGACGCGCACTCGAGGCTCCCTCGGCGCCCGCATACCAGGCACCCACCACTGTCGAAAGCAGACCGAATGCCAGCGTGGCCACCGTCAGGCCGAGGAATGTGAGCGCGGATCGGCCTGGGTGACGCCAGACATTGCGCATCAGCAGTCGCGCGATCAGCATGGCGCGCTTGGCTGCGATGGGATATCCAGACGGCCTTTCTCGAGTTGCACGATGGCTCGGGCATGGCCGGCCGCCTTGGGATCGTGGGTCACCATGACGATGGTCTTGTTCATCTCGGTGTTGAGACGCTCCAGGTCGCGCGAGACGAGCACTAGGTTGTAGCCCTTGGCTGCG
>CAYYDO010000124.1:0-4940 GCA_964470595.1 uncultured Burkholderiaceae bacterium
TCCGCACCGGCGATGCGGCAAGGCGCACTCTGCGACACCGAGATGAACAAATGATGACGCCCATGTGATTCGGGCGCAGTGTCATGAATTCGTCATGGTTCTGTCATCGCAGTGTGACGTGTGATGCGCACGATGCCCCCATGAATCCTGCATGGCGTATTGCGGTAGTGACCGAGACCTATCCTCCTGATGTCAACGGAGTCGCCCGCACACTGTCGCGCGTTGTTCAGGGCTTGCGAGAGCGCGGACACGAGGTGATGGTCATCCGCCCACGCGGCCCGGTTGATCGGCAGCGTATGGCGATCTCCACCGATACCGACTTTCTCGTGCGTGGTATCCCGATTCCCATGTATCCGGAATTGCGAATGGGCTCGCCCGCCGGCCGGTTACTGCGCCGTTTGTGGATCGAATGCCGGCCAGATGTGGTGCACGTCGCCAGTGAAGGTCCCCTGGGCTGGTCTGCCGTGCGCACGGCGCGACGGATGAAGATTCCATCCACGTCTGATTTCCGTACCAACTTTCATGCCTACAGCCGGTTTTATGGTGTGGGGTGGCTGCAGTCTGCGGTGCTGGCTTATCTCAGACGATTCCACAATGCGACGGCCCGGACCATGGTGCCCACCGATCAGCTTCGGGCTGAACTGGAGGGATTCGGATTCGAGCGTCTCCATGTCGTTCGCAGGGGAGTGGACACCCGATTCTTCTCGCCCCAATGGCGTTCGTCCGAATTGCGGGCATCCTGGGGCGCAGATGATGCGACTCCCGTAATGCTCTCAGTAGGAAGACTGGCTGCCGAAAAGAATTTGAGTGTCGTGGTCAGGACCTATCAGGCTGCCCGTCGGGCAGGTCTTGACCTGCGTCTGGTGTTTGTAGGCGATGGCCCCTTGCGAGATGTGCTGCGTCATGGATGTCCGGATGCTGTTTTCATGGGGACCTGTCAGGGTGAACTGCTTCAGGCCTGCTACGCGAGCGCCGATATGTTTGTCTTTCCAAGCCTGACTGAAACATTTGGCAATGTCACCCTTGAGGCTATGGCGAGCGGTCTCGCGGTGGTTTCGTATCGCTGTGCTGCTGCTGCCGAGATCATCCGCAGCGATCTGGACGGTGTTCTTGTCGCTCCCGGCGATGCCGATGACATGGCCGCTGCTGTGCTGAAGTTGCTCCGTCATCCGGGTGCCATTCCCACGATGGGGCATGCTGCCCGGCGGGTGGCCTGCTCTCTGGAGTGGGAGCAGGTGATCATGCACACGGAGCAGGTTCTGGCTGCCGCCATCGGGTCGGCGATGGGGCATGTGAGCCGCTCCAGAGGGGTGCTCGGCATCTCGTCGTAACATGGCGGTTTCGATCTCTGGTGGGTTGGACGCAGGATGGCTCCGCAGCTGCTGTCGCAATGGGATGTCGTTGTCGTGGGTGCTGGAGCTGCAGGTCTTTTCTGTGCCGGCATACTCGGGCAACGCGGCCGTCGTGTTCTGGTACTTGATCATGCACGCCGCATTGGTGAAAAAATCCGTATCAGTGGTGGTGGTCGCTGCAACTTCACAAACCTTCACACCACCCATCACTCGTTTCTGAGTCTGGATCCGGATTTCCCTGTACCGGCGCTGCGGCGGTTTACTTCGGCTCATTTCGTCCGTCTGGTGCGATCACATCGCATCGGGTATCACGAAAAACATCGAGGTCAGCTGTTCGCAGACGAGGGCTCGGGTTGCATCGTTGACATGCTGTTGCAGGAGTGTGCCGCTGGCCAGGTCGACATCCGTTATCCCGTTCAGGTCATGGGTCTGCGTCCCGAGCACGCTGGATGGCACCTCGAGACATCGACTGGTCCCGTTATTGCCCCTGCGGTCGTGGTGGCGACGGGCGGGCTTCCTGTACCCGCGATCGGTGCCAGTGGCTGGGCGCTCGATACGGCCGTTTCTCTGGGCATGACGGTGACACCCGTTCGACCCGGTCTGGTTCCCCTTTCCTTCACGTCGGAGGAGACCCGGTTCCTTCTCGATCTCTCCGGAATCGCCATACCCGTGTCAATTCGCGCCGGCACAGATCGCGAGCGCTATGGATCATGTGCCTTCGACGAGGACCTTCTGATCACGCACAAGGGGCTCTCCGGACCGGCCGTTTTGCAGGCCAGCAGCTATTGGCAAGAGGGCGAGTTCATCTCGATCGATTGGACCTGCGGCGCCTCGCTTGATCAGATTCTCGACGAGCGCAAGCTCGCTGGTCGATCGGCAGCAGCAGCTCTTGCCGGGATGCTTCCTGCGCGGCTAGCCGAGGCTCTTGTGGCTGCCGGGGGTGTCTCCCAGCGCCGATGGGCCGAGATGCCAGGTCGTGACAGGAATGCGTTCAAGTCATGGCTGCAGGGTTGGCGTGTGCGGCCAGCAGGCACCCTGGGATGGAAGAAAGCCGAGGTCATGGTCGGCGGGGTATCCACATCGGAACTCGATTCCCGCACCATGCAGTCGCGACGTCATCCGGGGCTGTACTTCATCGGGGAGTGCGTGGATGTCACCGGGCATCTCGGGGGGCACAACTTCCAGTGGGCATGGGCCAGTGCACATCAGTGCGCCATGTCGCTGACCTAGCGCGGACCCTGTGATGTGGAGGATCTTGCGCAGGTTCCTGTGGGCGGCTCTTGCCTTGCTGGTGCTGTTGCAGCTTGCCGTATTTGCACAGGTGATCTGGTGGCGTTGGCACGACCCACAGACAACTGCCTTCATGAATGCGGAACGCGAGAGGCTCTCCGTCATGAAGCCGGCCATCGCCATTCGGCATCAATGGGTTCCATACGCTGCGATTGCCTGGCCGCTGAAGCAGGCGGTAATTGCTGCCGAAGACTCCGGCTTTGTCCATCACGATGGTGTCGACTGGGAGGCCATCGAAAAGGCGGCGCGTGAGAATCTCAAACGTGGATCTATTCGTCGAGGAGGGTCCACGATCACCATGCAGTTGGCGAAAAATCTTTTTCTATCATCGGATCGCAGCTATCTTCGGAAAGCCCAGGAACTGATCATTGCCGCGATGCTGGAAACGGCGATGGACAAGCGTCGTATTCTTGAAATCTATCTGAATACGGCAGAGTGGGGTGTTGGCGTCTTCGGTATTGAGGCCGCCGCACGTCATTACTTCGGTGTTTCCGCCGCCGCTCTGGATCCCGCCCAGGCGGCGTGGCTGGCGTCGATTCTGCCCGCTCCGCGCCGGTTCGACCGTCAGCGACAGTCCGAATGGATCAGTGAGAAGTCCCTGATCATCCTCGAGCGCATGCCGAAAGTGGCAGTCCCGAGGTGACTGTGCATCGCGCTTCTGGCTCAGGGCACCAGGGTCAGAAACAGATACGCCATGAATATGACCAGATGGACGACACCCTGCAGCACCGCGGTCTTGCCCGTGGCCAGGGTGATCACGCCCGAGAGCAGCGTGAGTGCGAGCAGAATCAGGCTGACTGAATTGACTCCAAGATTCAGGGGCAGATCAAGCCAGATGGAGAGCACGGCGACCGTCGGAATCGTGAGTCCGATACTTGCAAGCGCAGACCCGAGAGCAAGATTGAAACTGGTCTGCAGGCGATTTGCCAGAGCCGCTCGTATCGCGGCAACACTCTCCGGAGCCAGTACCAGTGCGGCGATGATGATACCCACGATGGCTTTGGGTGCCCCTGCCGCGGCGACGCCACTTTCGATCATCGGACTGAGTGCCTTGGCCAGGCCCACCACCGCAAGCAGTGCGATCACCAGCAAGACCCCGCTGCGAATGGCTTTGCTGGTGCTTGGCGCGGGTGCGTGAACACGACGGTCGCACATCTGTGCGGGTTCTATTGGCAGAAAATAGTCCCTGTGACGTACCGTCTGAACGAAGACAAAGGTGGCATACAGCACCAGCGATGAGAGCCCGGCGAAGATGAGCTGGCTATCGGTGTAGGTGGGTCCGCTGCTGCTGATGGTGAAGCTCGGTAAAACCAGGGTGAGGGTGGCGAGAGCCGCCAATACGGTCAGGGCCGAGTTGGAGCCTTCGATGCGAAACGACAATTCGTGATGGCGAACACCGCCGATCAGGATGGCGAGTCCAACAACGCCATTGACAACGATCATGATGGCCGCAAACACCGCATCCCGTGCGATGTACTCACTGCCGTCTGACCCGGAGAGCATGACGGTCACGATCAGTGCAACCTCGATGACGGTGACACACACCGCGAGAATCAGGGTGCCGAAGGGTTCGCCAACGCGGTGGGCCACCACCTCCGCGTGATGTACGGCCGCGACAACGCTCGCGATCAGCAGTGCGGCGGAGAGAATCAGGCCGGCGGGATGGGCAAGGATGGCGGCAAGCATTACGGGACTTTATCGCAGCATGTGCCGTCGGGATGGAAAAAGCGGAGCTGGCGTCGGAGTATCCCCCTCAAATATCGAGTGTCAGCTGGCCGGGATCGATTTTCGCTGGTCGCTGTTTGGGTTTGAACTCGCGATCATTGGAAAAATGTGATGAAACGGGCGAGGCATGCCGCTGGATGATGCGCTCCCGTCCCGCGCGAACTTCAGGCTGTTCGCGTCGGGCATACAGTTTCGCTGCACTCTCGCGAAGAGCGGCATTCAGATCAACTGGCGGTGTCGGGATATCCAGGGATGGCAGGATGCGGTGTTGGGTCTTGAGGCTTTCAGGCATCTTCCAGGGCTCGAATATCCAGCTGTCCGGGACATTGCGCAGCGCCGGCAACCACCGTCGTACGAATCTGCCCTCGGGATCATGATCTCTGGCTTGTTTCACCGGGTTATAGATGCGCGTCGTATTGATGCCGGTTGTTCCTGACTGCATCTGCATCTGGCTCCAGTGGATGCCGGGCTCGTAGTCGAGAAACTGACGTGCCAGCCACAGCCCCACGGGGCGCCAGTGCAGCCAGAGCGGATAGGCTGCCACCGAGACCAGCATGGCGCGCATCCGGAAGT
>CAYYDO010000124.1:4950-6242 GCA_964470595.1 uncultured Burkholderiaceae bacterium
CCGTCTGGCGCAGCATCTCCACACAGGCGTCGACCATGGGCCAGCCAGTGCGTCCCGCCACAAGCAGTTCGAAATGGCGCTGATTCCAGTCCTCCTCCCGAAGACCGTCATATCCACGATGCATGTTCCGCCACTCGATCTCGGGCTCCGATTCAAGTTTCTGGATGAAGTGGCAGTGCCAGTAGAGACGGCTGATGAAACCGTGGAGACCTTTCTTCAATTGCGCGTCATCGGCATCATTCATTCGCTGTCGGGCCGATTGCAGTGTTTCGCGCACGCTCAGACAGCCGTGGGCCAGATAGGGGGAGAGCCGCGAGCAGGCGTGACTGGCTGTGAGGGGTGAGGAGATTCCGCCGCGGTAGCTGCGGCTGCGATGCGCGATGAATGCCTTGAGTGCTCTCTTGCCCATGTCCTGACCGCCCCGCTGGCGCAGGGGCGGATCCCATGCGTCGAGTCCGAGATCATCGAATGACGGCAGGCTGTCCAAACCCGGAAGCCTTGGCGGCATGCAGGAAATGCCGGGCGTGGGCCATTGGGGAGCACTCATCAGTCTCTCCCAATGCTGTTGCCATCCATTGCGGCTCCGCAGTCCGCGTATCACGCCGAACTGGCGGAACTGGTGCCATGCAACCCCGCGGTGGCGGCACCACGCAGCCACCGCAATATCCCGCTGGTAAGACGTCTGATGGCCTGTTTCCTCGTGCGAGTAGATTGCCGCAAATGGTGCCTCTGCGTGCAATCGGTCGAACACATCGATGGCCCGACCGGTCGCAACCTCGAGCTGACCGCCAAGCCCGGAGAGTTGCAGCTGCAGATTATCGAGGCTTTCCCTGATGAACTCGTAGTGCTGACGTGAGGCGTCCGGAAGGGCCCACATATCGGGCTCGACGATATAGATGCATCGGAGCGGCCCTTGCCGGCTAGCCTGCCACAGGGCCTCATGGTCGTGCACCCTGAGATCGCGCTTGAACCACCCGATACCGTGCTGGACGAGCGCCGATGGCGTCATCGACTGGATCATGGCCCTCACCGTCTAAACTTTTGTTGTCGGAGCCATGCCTGGCCTCCAATCATTACGGAGTGACTCGATCATGAAACCCCCTTCATCGCCGCCTGGTCGGGGTGGATCGCCCGTCAGCGTCAACTGGCTTGGCTACGGGGGCCTGTTGCCTTTCGTCGGACTCTCGGCGCTCAGCGTTTTTGCGCCGCAGGAGACCACCTGGGCCAATGCGCTCAATGCCTATGGTGCGGTGATGCTGAGTTTCGTGGGCGCGCTGCATTGGGCTTTCGGG
>CAYYDO010000125.1:0-6183 GCA_964470595.1 uncultured Burkholderiaceae bacterium
GTGTCCGTTGGCCACGCCGACCATGGGCTTGTTGACGAAATCCTCGTCCTTGTAACCCATCGCGTAATACATGGAGCGATTGGGGGCCCGCGCCACACCCTCGGTGACCATGCGCGAGCGCTCGTTCAATCGGGTCGGCGATGATCCCGGAGGGGTGCTGGACGGGTCTTTGTTGGTCATGGCGGACGCTCCTGATGTGGCAAAAGGTATATTGTGCCGCATGCCCGCCGCGCCCCTCGTTCACCCCCAGTTCGACCCTGTCGCGCTGTCCATCGGACCCTTCGCGGTTCACTGGTACGGACTGATGTACCTGATGGCATTCATGGGGGTTCTTGTCATGGGCCGCATGCGCCTCGGCAGAGAGGATGCGAAACGGGCCGGCATCGATGCGCGAGGTCTTGACGATCTGTTGCTCTACGGGGTGCTCGGTGTGGTGCTGGGAGGGCGACTGGGTTATGTGCTGTTCTACAAGCCCGCGTACTACCTGGCGCATCCGGTCGAGATTCTCGCGATCTGGCAGGGAGGTATGTCATTTCATGGCGGGCTGATCGGCGTGATTGTTGCCCTGGCGTTTTTTGCCGCAAGACGCGGCGTTCCGGCGCTGTCAGTGACGGATTTCATTGCGCCACTGGTGCCCTTCGGACTTGCGGTCGGCCGCCTCGGAAACTTCCTCAACGGCGAACTCTGGGGCCGACCTGCCGATCCGTCGATTTTCCCCTGGGCCATGGTCTTTCCCCAGGCAGGTGACGCGGTGGCACGGCATCCCTCCCAGATTTACCAGTTGTTGCTCGAGGGCTTGCTGCTGATGTTGCTCATGTTCTGGTTTGCGCGCCGCACGCGCCCGGTCGGTGCGGTATCGGGGTTCTTTCTGGCGGGTTATGCCGTGTTCCGATTCGCCGCCGAATTCGCGCGCGAGCCGGATGTATTCCTTGGCGTGCTGGCGTTCGGGCTCTCCATGGGGCAATGGCTTTCCCTGCCGATGCTCGCGGCAGGCGTATGGCTCATATGGCGTGCCGATCGCATGGATCGATCGCGAGGCTGATGCAGATGGCGGGTAATCCGGAGATCTCTTGGGTGCGCGACGATGTTCTGGCCAGGGTGCAACTCTCTCATCCTGGCCGCATGAATGCGATCACGGTTGGCATGTGGCAGCAACTGGCGGAGTGTTTTCGGTGGATCGCAGGGCAGTCGGGTCTTCGTGCGGTGGAGATCCGGGGTGCGGACGGGGCCTTTGCCGCCGGCGCCGATATCAGCGAGTTCGGACGGCTTCGCGCCACCCCGGAGCAGGCGCGTCGCTACCATGAGGACATCATTGCCCCCGCCCTGACTGCGATTGCGCATTGCCCCATTCCCGTGCTGGCAGCCATCGATGGGGTCTGTGTGGGGGGCGGGCTCGAGATTGCATCCGTCTGCGATCTGAGAATCGCCAGCGATCGCAGCCGGTTCGGAATTCCGATTCATGCGCTCGGTTTCCCGCTTGCCCCCAGGGAGGCAGACGCCCTGGTGGCGCTGGTGGGGCCATCGGTGGCTCTGGAGATGCTTCTGGAAGGCAGGGTATTCGGTGCGGACGAGGCACTGTGCAAGGGGTTGATACACCGTGTCGTAGCCGCCACTGAGTGGGAGAGGGACATCTGCATGACCCTGGAGCGTCTCTGCGGCATGGCACCTCATGCTGCCCGGCGCAGCAAGTGGTTGATCCGCACGCTCGCAGCGGGTCGCCGACCGGACGATATGAGCCCGGCGGAGTTCGATGCCTGCTGGGATTTCGCTGACACCCAGGACTACCGGCGGGGCATTGCCGCTTTTCTCGACAGGAAACGCCCTGATTTCCAGGACGACTGATTCCACCATCAGGAGACCATGCATGGCCAATCTGTATCAGCTGCTCGTATCGCGATTTCCCAGGGATCGCAGCAACTGCGCCTTCGAAACCCCGGATGGCCGCTATTACACCTTCGGCGATATCGAGCAGGGCAGCGCACGTATTGCCAACTGGATCGCCTCGCTGAATTTGCCTGCGGCGAGCAGGATTGCGGTGCAGGTCGAGAAATCTGTCGAGGCGGTCATGCTGTATCTGGCCTGTCTGCGGTCGGGCATGGTGTTCCTGCCATTGAATACGGCCTATCGGGAGTCGGAGATCGCATATTTCCTGCACGATGCCGAGCCTGCAATCGTCGTATGTTCTCCGGCCAATGAGCCCTGGATCGGGCCGATTGCGCAGGCCTGCGGATGCCTGCATGTCATGACGCTGGGCGAGTCTGCGGACGGAAGTCTGATCGCTGCGGCAACGCCTTTCCCCGACGATGCTGGCGTGGCCGTGGTGCGTCCCGATGATCTTGCCGCGATTCTCTACACCTCCGGCACCACGGGACGCAGCAAGGGTGCCATGCTCTCTCACCGGAATCTCGCATCCAATGCCCTCACATTGAGGCGCTTCTGGCATTGGCAAACCGGTGATGTGCTGCTCCACGCACTGCCGATTTTCCATGTGCACGGATTGTTCGTCGCCCTGCATGGCGCACTGATCAATGGAAGCAAATCGCTCTGGCTGTCGCGATTCGATCTCGATGCCATCATCGGGATGCTTCCCAGAGCCACCGTGATGATGGGTGTTCCCACCTTCTATGTCAGGCTCGTTGCCGACTCGCGACTCAATCCCGAACTGGTGCGCCGCATGCGCCTGTTCATCTCGGGTTCCGCGCCGCTTCTCACCGAGACATTCGAGGCATTTCGTGCTCTCACCGGGCATGTGATTCTCGAGCGCTATGGCATGAGCGAGACCATCATGCTGACCTCCAACCCCTACGATGGCGAGCGCCGCGCGGGTACGGTCGGATTCCCCCTGCCGGGAGTTGGCGTGAGGTTGACTGTCGATGGCAAGGCGCTGCGACGGCCGCGATCCGGTGATTCAGCGATTGGGGCAGTCGAGGTGCGGGGGCCGAATGTCTTCTCGGGGTACTGGCGTATGCCCGAGAAGACACGAGAGGAATTCACCGCTGACGGCTGGTTCCGCACCGGCGACATGGGCCGGTGGGACGGCGATGGCTACCTGCACCTCGTGGGACGCAGCAAGGATCTGATCATCACTGGTGGGTACAACGTCTACCCCAAGGAGATCGAGATGATCATCGATGACATGCCCGGGGTCGAGGAGTCGGCGGTGATCGGGTTGCCTCACCCCGATTTTGGGGAGGCGGTAACGGCCGTTGTGGTGCCCAGGCGAGGGACCACCCTCGATCCGAAGTCAATGATGGCGGCGCTTCGGCAGAGAATTGCCGGCTTCAAGGTACCGAAGAGAATCGAGGTGGTCGACGCATTGCCGCGCAACGCGATGGGCAAGGTTCAGAAGAACGTGCTCCGCGAGACCTATGCCGCGGATCGTTGAGCCGGAAACGTCATGCGTCCTGGGGAATCTGGCCGAGCAGGCTCTCGAGCTTGCTCGCTGCGGTGCTCAGGCGCTCGCGCATGGCCCGATGTTCGGAGGAAAGCGTGGCCACCTGCGTGCGCAGACGCGCATTTTCCTGACGCAGTTGTTCCATGGCTCCTGCAAGCGCCATGGCTTTGTCGGACAGTGCCTGAAGATCATTGAGCATGGGCGAGATGTTAACAAGCACACGCCCCATCGGATAATCGAGAGATGAAAATTTCTCTGTTTTTTGCAGCCTGCTGGCTCTTCGTGGTCACACCGGTATCGTCACAGGGGCTACTCGACAAGGCGCGCGGTGTGAGCGATCCGGTTCCCGAGGCGCGTCTGGGGATGGTCAGGTTGCCGAGGTCCCAACGGTTACCGCTGGCAAGCCGATTCGCGTGGGTCTGCGTCTGCTTCACGATCCTCACTGGCATACCTACTGGCGCAATCCCGGCGATTCCGGCTTGCCGACCCGGATCGACTGGGAATTGCCGCCGGGTTGGACGGTGGGGCCCATCGCATGGCCGACACCGCGTCGTATCGCGGTCGGTCCTCTCGCCAACTACGGTTATGAGGGCGAGGTACTGCTGCCAATGACGCTCGTGCCGGCGGGACCGATGCCGGCGACCGGAGAGATCACGCTGAGAGCCAGGGCGAGCTGGCTGGTGTGCAAGGATGTGTGCATTCCCGGTGATGCGCATCTCGCGCTCGTGCTGCGGGTGGCGACTGCGCAGACCGATACCCCACGCCCGCCAGAGACCTCGCTGTTTGCTGCGACCGATGCGCTCCTTCCGCGCGATGACGTTGCTCGGGCGCCCCGCGCCAGCATTGCGGACAGAGTCCTGACGCTTTCATGGGCGGCGGGCGAAGAGGGCGATCCGGGCGCCGGGCTCTTCATGCCCTACACCGAGGGGCTCATCCTGCCGGCGGCCGCGCAGCCAGTCGCGCGCACCGCCGAGGGGTGGCGTGTGGACATTCCGCTCGGTGAATCCTCATCGGCCGCTGTTGCCGAGGTTCGCAAGGCTGGCATGGTCGAGGGTATCTGGACCCGGGCCAACGGCCCGGGGCTGGTCTGGCGGGCCACCCTCTCGTCGGACGAGCCGCCTTCCCGAACAGCGCTGGTTCACCCGGGTCGGACTGCCGAGCAGGACGCCGCAGCATCACCCGGCGCAGCCGGGGCCAGTGCCGGTCTCGCCGGTGCGATCCTTGCGGCCATGCTGGGTGGCCTGATTCTGAATCTCATGCCCTGCGTGTTCCCGGTCATCGGTCTCAAGGTGTTGTCCTTTTCCCATTCGGGAGCCCCGGGTTCCGCCTTTCGCCAATCGATATGGTTCGCGATTGGCGTGATCGGCAGTTTCATCGTACTGGCTGCCCTGCTGATGGTGCTTCGCAGTGCTGGCGAGGCAGTCGGCTGGGGTTTCCAGCTTCAGAGCCCCCTGGTCGTGCTGGCCCTCGCATTGCTCTTCGTTGCCATCAGCCTGAATCTGTTCGGGGTCTTCGAGATGGGCACGGCGGTGGCCCAACTCGGGAATCTTTCCATGGCGCAGCCGTCTGCGCCCGACCGTTCCGGGCCTCTGCCAGCGATCGGGTCGGGCGTGCTTGCCGTTGTGGTGGCCTCGCCGTGCACCGCCCCGTTCATGGGGGGAGCCATCGGTTTCACGGCGACGGCGGGACCGCTGCAGACGGTTGCCGTATTCGCCGCTCTCGGGATCGGCATGGCTCTTCCGTATGTGATCCTCGCAGTCTCGCCGGGCCTGTTGCGTCGCCTTCCGCGACCCGGCCCATGGATGGTTCGATTCAGGCAGCTGATGGCGTTCCCGATGCTCTCCGCAGCGGCCTGGCTGTTCTGGGTGCTGACCACCCTGCAGGGCCCGGATGTGGTGCTTCCGGCCCTGTTGTCCGCAGTTGCGATGGCCATGATGCTCTGGATTTACGGGGATCAGATCCAGCCGCATCGAAGCGGCATGGGATCATGGATCGGACTCGCCGTGGCGGCCGCTGTGCTGGTTGCGACGATCTGGGCCTCTGTGTGGCGGCAGGCTGAGAGTGTTTCGGCGGATTCAGCCGTGGGCGCGGCAAGCGAGGCTACAGCGCTCCGGGGCCAGACCTCGTCGGTCGTGAGCGATCTGGACTGGAGACCATGGTCTCCAGGTCTTTCCGAGCGTCTCTCCAGTTCCGGCACCACGGTCTTTGTCGATTTCACCGCGAGCTGGTGCATCACCTGTCAGGCAAACAAGGTGCGGGTTCTTCAGTCGGATCGTGTGATCAACGCCCTCCGCTCTGCGAATGTGGCGACCTTGCGGGCTGACTGGACCAAAGGGGATGCGGCCATTACCGAGGAACTCCGTCGGCATGGACGCAATGGCGTGCCGCTCTATCTGGTGTTTCGTCCGGGTGAGACATCTCCCAGGATTCTCTCCGAGTGGTTGACCGAGCGCGAGGTGCTCGACGCCATTCGATGAGTGGCCTCCGGGAGGCTCTGGCGGCAGAGCACACCCCCGGGATCAGTCTTTCAGGCCGAGCACATCCTGCATGTCGTAGAGGCCGCTTGCGCGGGTCATCAGAAACCGTGCTGCGCGAATGGCGCCCTGGGCATAGGTGGCCCGGGATGACGACCTGTGCGTGATTTCAATGCGTTCACCCTCGCCCGCGAACATGACCGTGTGGTCGCCCACGATGTCGCCACCCCGGATGACCGCGAAACCGATGTCGTCGGGTTGGCGCTCTCCCGTGTGACCATGACGACCAAATCGGGCGACATCCTGGAGTTGGCG
>CAYYDO010000126.1:0-5787 GCA_964470595.1 uncultured Burkholderiaceae bacterium
GTCCTACGGCCAGCGCATTTTCTCAATCGTTCCGGATTCCACCGCCTCACCGCGAATCAGGGCAGCAACAACGGATCCTCGGGGGCCACTCCCCGAGGGGCCCCTGCGGGATCGGCGCGGTCGCACCCTTCGTGACCTGCGTATTTCGGTAATCGACCAGTGCAATTTCCGTTGCACCTATTGCATGCCCAAGGAGGTGTTTGGGCGCGACTACAAGTTTCTCGATCGTGACGACCTGTTGTCGTTCGACGAGATCGAACGCCTGTCGCGGGTGTTGGTCGGATTGGGAGTGGAAAAACTCCGCATCACCGGGGGTGAACCTCTCCTGCGCAGAAACATCGAGGAACTGGTAGCGCGTCTTTCCAGCATCCAGACCCTCGAGCAACGGCCCGTCGAAATTGCCATGACAACCAATGGCACCCTTCTCGCACAGAAGGCGCGAGCACTCCGCGAGGCCGGACTCTCCCGGATCACCGTCAGTCTGGACGCCATCAGCGATGACACATTTCAGCGCATGAATGATGTCGGCGCCTCGGTGACTCAGGTACTCGCAGGGATCGACGCAGCCTCGCAGGCGGGCTTGCGCGTGAAAGTGAACATGGTCGTGCAGCGCGGTGTCAACGACCACGAGATTCTTCCCATGGCCCGGACATTTCGTGAGCGCGGACACACGCTCAGATTCATCGAATTCATGGATGTCGGCTCGTCCAACGCCTGGCAATGGGATCACGTCGTGCCATCGCGCGAGGTGGTGCAGACCATCGCGCTGGATTACCCCCTCGTCCCGGTGGGGCGTGATACACCAAGCGAGGTGTCCGAGCGCTGGCGCTACGCCGATGGCCAGGGTGAAATCGGCGTGATCTCATCGGTGTGCAAACCTTTTTGCGGTGATTGCAGCCGTGCACGCATATCGGCCGAGGGCGTGCTCTACACCTGCCTGTTTGCCCAGTCAGGCACCGACCTGCGAGGCTTTCTGAGAGGCAGCGAAACGCCGGACGATACCGCCCTGTCGCATGTGATCGGAGGCATCTGGACCGTCCGCGACGACCGCTACTCGGAACAGAGAGCAGCGCTTCGGGAACAGGGCGTGAAGAAGATCGAGATGAGTTATATCGGCGGCTGACCAGCAAGCCGCCGGAGACCCCGATCGGACTTGACTACTTGGTGACCCGCAGGGGCGAGGGAAGGCTGGCGTAGTACGCCGCGAGATTGGCGATGTCTTCCCTGGTGAGCGGGGCTGCCATTCCCATCATGATGGGATTCTTGCGTGTACCGGCCTTGTACTCCGTGAGAGCACGCGCGAGATAGTCGGGATACTGGCCAGCAAGCTTGGGATAGCTGGGATCGATTGCAGTCACACCATCCGCGCCATGACATGCGGCACAGGCGGAGTTGGCCTTCTCCTTGCCTGCGGCGATGTTGCCTGCAACCACCGGCAGGGCCGTCATTGACACGATGGCCGCACAGACTGTCGAGAGAACATGACGAGATGAAATCATGAGTGGCCTCCGGTTCATTTGCGTTTCGAGTAGTAGGCGGCGAGGTCGGCAATGTCCTGATCACTGAGACCGTTGGCCACGCCCCTCATACCCGGATGAGGACGCTCCCCATTGCGATACGCGAGCAGAGCCGCCTCGAGGTACTTCTCGCTCTGTCCGGAAATCTTGGGCACCCGATACGTGACCGGAAAGGCTGTCTTGTACTCCGGGATGCCGTGGCACCCGATGCACATGGAATTTTTCTTGGCACCTGCCTCGGCACTGCCAACGATGGCCGGCGCTGGTGCCGCAGCCGACTGTACAGCCGCTTTGGCACTGCCTTGTGCATGCACGCCAGCACTGATGGTCAGAATGGCCACAGCAAGAGAGGCGCGCACGACGGTGGCGCCGCAAATGGAAGCGTTCAGCATGTCTCCCCCCGTGTTGAACGGGTCGAAGTTTATCACGGCCAGCCTGACGATGCGGTGCAAAACCCTATGCCATCAGGCCTCGCAGCATGAATCCGTTCAGACGCCGCACAAATGCGGCGGGGTCCTGTGGTTGCCCCCCCTCGGCGAGAAGCGCCTGATCGAACAGCACCCAGACCAGATCATCGAAATGCACCGAGCCTGCATCGAGCGCCTTGACCAGCGGATGCTCGGGATTGATTTCCAGGATGGGCTTGCGATCCGGTGCCTTCTGGCCTGCCTGTCTGAGTAGCCTCTCCAGATGGCCGCTCATGTCGTGTTCATCCGACACCAGGCAGCAGGCCGATTCCGTGAGCCGACGGGTCAGTCGCACGGCCTTCACGCGATCACCGAGGACCTCCATGGCCTTGTCGATCACAGGCTTGAACTTCTCCTCGGCATCGGATGGCACTGGCGGCTCCGCATCGATACTGCCCAGATCAAGCGCGCCTTTGGCCACCGACTGAATCGCATGCCCATCGAACTCGGAGAGGAAGTTGAGCATCCACTCATCCACCCGATCGGTCAGCAGAAGCACCTCCACACCCTTCTTGCGGAACACCTCGAGATGCGGACTTGCCTTTGCGGCAACCATGCTGTCGGCGGTGAGCACATAGATCTTGTCCTGCCCCGGCTTGAAGCGCGCGACATAGTCCTTGAGCGATACGACCTGCCCCGCCTGCTCATCTGCGGTCGAGGCAAAACGCATCAGACCCGCGAGCCGGTCCCGCTGGGAGAAGTCCTCCCCGAGCCCCTCCTTGAGACACTGACCGAATTCCGCCCAAAACGACGCATAGTCCTGCGGTCGCTGTGCTGCCATATCCTCCAGCATGCCCAGCACGCGCTTCGTACAGCCCTCGCGAATGGCGCGCACATCACGGCTCTCCTGCAGAATCTCGCGTGACACATTCAGTGGCAGGTCGGAAGAGTCCACGATGCCGCGCACAAACCGCAGATAGGCCGGAAGCAACTGCTCGGCGTCATCCATGATGAACACACGACGTACATAGAGTTTCAACCCGTGTCGGTGCTGTCTGTCCCAGAGGTCGAAGGGTGCCTTGGCTGGAATGAACAGAAGCTGCGTGTACTCGGTCCGACCCTCCACGCGATTGTGCGTCCATGCCAGAGGATCGCCTGAACCGGGACTGAGGCCCTGAAAGAAGGCCTTGTACTGCTCATCCGTGATGTCCGACTTCGGGCGCGTCCACAACGCCGATGCCTGATTGACTGTCTCCCACTCGTCCTTCTCGACGTATGCGGATGCGGTCTCATCCCACTCGCGCTTGCGCATCTCGATGGGAATGCCGATGTGATCGGAGTAACGCCGGAGAATCTCGCGTATGGTCCAGTGATCGAGCAGATCGTCGTGACGCTTTCCGGCCTCGGCATCACCATCATCCTTGCGCAGGTGAAGTATCACGTCCGTTCCGTGACCCGCCCTGTCCGCCTCATCCACACTGAATTCGCCCGTGCCATCCGATTCCCAGCGAACGCCTTCGGACTGGGAGAGTCCGGCCCTGCGCGACACCACCGTGACGCGATCTGCGACGATGAATGCCGAATAGAATCCGACGCCGAACTGCCCGATCAGACTGCTGTCCTTGGTGGCGTCTCCGGTCAGGCTGCTGAAGAACTCCCGCGTACCGGATTTTGCGATCGTGCCGAGATGCGCGATGGCCTCATCACGACTCATGCCGATGCCGTTATCGGATACCGTGAGCGTGCGTGCCGCGGTATCGAGATGAATGCGAATCCGGAAACCGCCCTCACCCTCATAGAGCTCGGGCCGCTGCAGGGCCTCGACGCGCAACTTGTCGCAGGCATCACTGGCATTGGAGACGAGCTCACGAAGGAAGATGTCGCGATTGCTGTAGAGCGAATGAATCATCAGCTGCAAAAGCTGTTTGACTTCGGTCTGAAAGGCAAGTGTCTCTCGGGTCATGAGTGCGTTCCGTGGGGCGTTGATGTCATTTGAGGTATCCGGCAAAGGCAGCGACACGGCTGCTGCCCGGCGTCGTGAACATGGTGGCTGAGCGGCGGCTTTTCAAGGGGCCTGTGGCACCGACAGGCGCTGGGGCAGGAATGTCAGCCCGGGGGAACGTGCCTTGCGACCCCGTTTGACCACGAGCGCGCGCCATGCCTTCGCATCGAGGGTCTGCTCGCGCGGCTTGCCGCCGCGGCCGACTCCCGCAACCACAAGGGCGCCGGCTCGGGTCAGACCGCAGGCATCCGCGAGGGCATCATCGGCGGCCGACATGGGTACCAGAACCACGCCACGTCCGCCTGACGAGAGTTGCTTGACCTCATCGAGAGCGAGAACGAGCATCTCCCCCGCGGCTGTGAGCAACGCCAGATGCAGAGCGTCGGGGGCAAGCAGGCGCAACAACGCAGGTGTATCTCCATCGTCGAGCGTCATGAACTGCTTGCCGCCGCGCTGACGGCTGATCATCGCCTCGATTGTGGTCACGAAGCCCTGCCCCCTGCGACTCGCCAGGAGTACCCGCCGACCCGCCTCCGCTGCGACGAAGTGGATCAGAGCCGATCCGGCCTCGAGTTCAATCATGGAGGTCATTGGCGCGCCGTCACCGCGGGAGCCAGGCAGATTCGATACCGGAACGCAATAGCAGCGTCCCGTGGATGACAGTGCGATGAGATGGTCGACAGTGCGGCATTCAAACGTGGCATAGCGGGCATCGCCGGTCTTGAAGGCAAACTGTTCGGGGTCATGCCCATGCCCCTGCCGGGTGCGTACCCAACCGTTCATCGACACGATCACGGTCACCGGTTCATCCACCACCGGCACCTCGACAGTGGAACGTTCCGCCGCCTGAATGAGGGTCCTGCGGGCGTCACCGAAACTGCGCACATCGCTCTCGATCTCGCGACTCACCTGACGGCGCAGGCTGCGATCGCTCGCCAGCATGCGTGAGAGCTTGTCCTCGGTGTCGCGTAACTGCGCCAACTCCTTTTCGATCCGGATGGCCTCCAGACGCGCCAGTTGACGAAGACGAATTTCCAGAATGTCCTCGGCCTGAAGCTCGGTGAGACCAAACCTGTCCATCAGTGCCGGCTTGGGCTCGTCAGATTCACGAATCAGCGCGATCACCTCGTCGATACGCAACAAGGCAAGAATGCGCCCCTCCAGAATGTGAATCCTTCGGCGAGCCTGGTCGAGTCGATATTCAGAGCGACGCCGCACGGTGATGACGCGATACTCGATCCACTGCGAGAGCATCTCCCGCAGCGACAGCGAGCGGGGCTTGCCGTGGAGATCGACCGCGACCAGATTCATCGGCAGGGATGTTTCCAGGGAGGTATGCGCGAGCAACATTCGCGCGAACTCGTCGCGATCCTGACGGGACGATCGGGGCTCGAACACCAGGCGCACGGCGGCGTCCTTGCCCGACTCATCACGAACCGCATCGAGCATCCCCAGCACAAGCGCTCGCCACTGCTGCTGCTCGGGAGTCAGCGATTTCTTGCCGGCTCTGACCTTGGGATTGGTGATGTCCTCGATTTCTTCCAGCACACGTTGCGCCGACACGCCATGAGGGAGCTCGGTCACCACCAGCTGCCACTGCCCACGGGCGAGTTCCTCGATGATCCAGCGCGCGCGAATCTTGAGCGATCCCCTGCCGGCCACGTAGGCCTGGGCGATCTCTGCCTGCGGGGAAATGATCTGCCCTCCCCCCGGAAAGTCCGGCCCCGGAATCAGTCGGTAGAAGGCGTCGTCGCCCATTCCGGGATCCTCGATCAGAGCGACGGCAGCAGCTCAGTTATTTCATAAACATAACAATCCTTATCCAATTCTTTAATACTATTTTTGGATAATTCCTTTAATG
>CAYYDO010000126.1:5797-6140 GCA_964470595.1 uncultured Burkholderiaceae bacterium
CGCCGTCTCCGTGGCCCTCCGCACGGGGCTGCCCGAAGCGCCATTGAGAATCGCAACGGGAAGCCGTGCTGGCAGTCGCAGGGGTTCGGTGAACGAGCCGTCATAGTTCGGCCCGAAGTCGACCGTGCCTTCGTCGATCTCATCAAGGAGCAGGGATGCGAATGCCGTCAGACGTGCTTCGGTGTATCGCATCGCGGCTGCGCCATCACCATCGCGCGAGCCAAAGTTTCCCTGCCCGTCGATCAGCGGATAGCGCACCGCGAATCCCTGAGCGAGGCGGACCAGGGCGTCATAGGCGGACTGATCGCCATGGGGGTGGTACTTGCCCAGCACATCGCCCACG
>CAYYDO010000127.1:0-6065 GCA_964470595.1 uncultured Burkholderiaceae bacterium
CCGTGCTCAAGGCCTGCATCGAGGCCCGGGTCGCCTTGGCCGAACTGAACCAGGCCGCCGAACTGATCCCCAACCAGACGATGCTGATCAACACGATCCCGCTGCTCGAGGCCAAGGACAGCTCGGAGATCGAGAACATCGTCACCACCACGGACCGGCTGTTCCAGTACGCCCACGGCCCCGCAGGTGCGCACTCCGCTGACGGCGCGACGAAGGAAGCGCTGCGCTACCGCACCGCCTTGCATCGCGGCTTTCTGTCGCTCAAGGAGCGGCCGCTGTGCACCGTCACCGCCGTGGAGGTGTGCCGCACCCTGAAAGGCGCGGACATGGACATCCGGCGCACGCCGGGCACGCAGTTGATCAAGGACCGCACGGGCGAGGTGATCTACACGCCGCCGCAGGGCGAGTCGCATCTGCGTGACCTGCTGGCCAACTGGGAGCGCTTCCTGCATGAGCAGACCGATCTGGACCCGCTGGTCCGCATGGCCGTGGGTCATTACCAGTTCGAAGCCATCCATCCCTTTACCGATGGCAACGGGCGGACCGGTCGCGTCATCAACATCCTCTATCTGATCCAGGAAGGGCTGTTGGGGCTGCCAATCCTGTACTTGAGCCGGCATGTCATTGCCCGCAAGGCCGACTACTACGGCCTGCTGCTGGGCGTGACACGGAACCACGCCTGGGAGCCATGGCTGCTGTTCATGTTGCAGGCCGTGGCCGAGACCTCGAGGTGGACCACCTCCAAGATCACCGCCATCCGCAAGCTCTCGGACCACACGGCTGAGCACGTTCGCGCCCGGCTGCCCAAGATCTACACCCGGGAACTGGTCGATGTGATCTTCGAGCAGCCGTACTGCCGCATCGGCAACCTGGTGGAAAAGGGCATTGCCCAGCGTCAGGCCGCATCCCGCTACCTGCACGACCTGGCCGACTTGGGTGTGCTGCGCGAGATGGCCTTCGGGAAGGAAAAACTCTTCATCCATCCCCGGCTGCTGGAACTGCTCGTGCAGGACAGCAACGAGATTCAAGCCTACGCGTGAGTGAGCCGCAGGTGCACCCGCCCTCCCGCTTCGACCCGATAGACCTCGACAGTGTTGCGTTGGACGAGGGCTCCGGCCCCCGGGAAAAAGGGTTCGTCACATTGAGCTGATGCTCTCGGTGACCTGGCCAGACTCCCCGTGAGTGCTGCCATCCCGAGTCAGGGCAGCCCACAGGCGTTCCGCTTGACGGAATCGTCTGCGCATCCCGCCGGGAAATCAGTTGGAGGCATTGAGAGCCGACCGCAAGGGCCAGCACAGCATTCGCATCAACGACCAGTGGCGGATCTGCTTTGTCTGGAAGACGGATGGAGCGCACCGCGTCGAAATCGTGGACTACCACTAGGAAGTCGGAACATGGCCAAGTTGCTCGAAGAGATTCACCCAGGCGAGATCCTGCTCGAGGATTTCATGAAGCCCATGGGCATCAGCGCACGCCAGTTGGCGGCGGACATCGACGTGTCGCCGAGCCGCATCAGCGAGCTGGTGAATGGCCAACGGCCCATCACGGCCGACACCGCGCTTCGGCTCGGCATGTTCTTCGGCATGGAGCCTCGGTTCTGGTTGAACCTGCAGGCCGAATACGACATGCGCATCGCCGATCGGGAACTGCGAGCCAAACTCTCGCCAAGGATCCGCGTCTTTCAGCCAGCCGCAGGCTGATGCGAGATTAACTTGACCGTGGAGGAAATCCGCGGAGCAGTCGGCAGCGACGCGCTGACTTTTGCTCCAGGGCGCCTGCCGGCGGTCTTGGAACTTGTATTCAACATACAGAAATCTGTATGATCACGGCATGAAGACGACCCTTGATCTAAACGATCAGTTGCTTGCGGATGCAAAGGCGCTTGCCGCCCAGCAACGCACCACGCTTACCCGCCTGATCGAGGAGGGTCTCCAGCTTCGGCTTCGCGCCAAGTCCGGTTCTGTCAAACCCGGTCGGGTTCGCCTGCCGGTTTTCAAGGGTCGAGGTGGGCTGGTGGCAGGCGTGAATCCACTGAGCAACAAGGCTTTGCTCAAGGCCCTTGACGATGACGCCTGACGTAAATGTACTGGTCGCTGCCTCGCGCAGTGACCATCCGCATCATCAGATTGCCAGGGCCTGGCTTGAGGAGTCACTCGCTGCCTCAAGCACTGGTGCCGCTTTCACACTGATGCCCATGGTTCTCACAAGCTTCCTGCGGCTAGTGACCAGTCCAAAGGTCTTCCATATTCCCACGCCAGTTGAAGAGGCGATCGAATTCCTCGATGCTCTTGTCGCTACGCCAGGTGTCGAGCTGGCAAAGGTCGGAGCCGAGTGGCCGAAGCTTCGGCAACTGTGCCTTGATAAAGGCTTGCGCGGTAACGATATGTCAGATGTGTGGTTGTCGTCTGCAGTGGCGCAACTCGGCGAGCACCTCGTGACCTTCGATCGGGATTTCAGAAAGCTGCTTGCGCGCAGTCAATACACGCTGCTTGCTGCTGATGCCTGATCCGTCGGAGAGTTGAGTAAAGTCCGACCAAGCCGGGGCCGACTTCTCTGGCATCCACCCAAGGGTGAACTCGAACTGAAAACGTCATCGGAAGAAGCCGCAATGTCCAATCGTCTTTACGACCCTTCCGGTGTTCTGTGGCGGATTGGTCAGAACATCTGAAATTCAAAGCCGGTATCGATTGAAGAACGAGATCGTCCTGACGATAGCGTCCCGGGTGACGGCCTCGTCATAGCGGTAGGTCATGGCTGCGCCTGTGGGACTTCGGTAGACGTAGCCGTTGTTCTCGGCCTTGTCCCAGGCGTGTGTGGTGTTGGGGTAGACATGCCAATCCACGTCTTTGCCGGCGGCTTTCATTTGCTCCATCAGCGGAAAGCAGCCCTGGGGTGGCGTCTCGATGTCGAGTTCCGCCATCAGCATCAGAACGGGGCGGTCGCTGTCGGCGGTGAGCAGATCCAGTCCCGGGGCCGATGGCTGGCCCTGCAGCGTGCAGGTGCCATAGTGGCCGGCCGTGGCCCGAAAGCGCGCGGTGGACTTGAGGGCCTGCGCACCCTCTGGGCTGGCGAGCAGGGCCGATGCCAGGGCACCGAGCGAGTAGCCGACCTGGTAGATGCGGGACTTGTCGATGTAGGGTTGGCGGCTCAGGTGGGCGAGCGCGTCGTAAGCGTCCTTGGCGATTTCAGCCGGAAACATCACGGCACCTGGCCGGATGTCCCGCGGCCCATAGCTGTCCACGAGCAGCACGGCATAGCCTGCCTCGATCATGGCCTTGGCTTGCCCCAGCAGGTGCTGACTGACACCACCGATGGTGTGGTTGAGCACCACGGCCGGAAACGGTCCGGGTCCCTCGGGGGCGTAGATTCGGTTGGCGAGCGAACTGGCGTTGGTCAGTAACCCGAGCGATCGGCGCTCGTCGCTGAATCGCAGGGGCGGGGCGCTGTGGCTCCAGCGCAAGGCAGCGCTGGACACCGGGGTGGCGTCTAGCCCGCAGTCGGCTCGCAGCCGGGCGCCGGCCTGCATGCCGGCCCCGACCGGATCCGACAGCCGCTTGCCTCGAACCAAGCTCATTACCGACTGCATCACCGTCTGGCGTCGCTCGGCGTCGCCGCGCTGGCAATAGACACTGAAATCCGGGAAGCCGCCGCGCACGCTGTCATAAACCAGCTGGATCTCGGCGTCGCTGGCAGCTTGTGCCCCAGCAACGGTGCACAGGGCGAGCGCCATTAAGGCGTGGCGAACGAGGGTGAGGGGGCGGGCCATCTCGGGTGTCTCCTGGGCCGGAGAAATCGGCAGAAAAAAGCCGGCACAAGCCGGCTGATCAATGGTGTGCCCGGCTCAGCCGCCGCGGCACTCGCGGCCCACTCTCTGGCCCGCTTCGCCGCCCAAGGCCTGCGGGTTGCCCTTGAGTTTTCCAGCCGACATCAGACCCATCACCGCCTCGGTAGAGGCCTTGCGGATACCCTCGGGCCCTTGCTGGCACAAAGCCTTGAAATCAGGATTGGCCGACTTGATGGCCACCACGACCGAGTTCACCTCGGCGGGGTCGTTGGACTGGGCGTGAACGGGCAGGCAACAGGCGGTAACGGTCAGGATGGCAAGGCGTTTGAGCATGAGAATCGCCCCAAAAAAATACGCATTATGTTAGCACTGCAAGGCCACGCGGCATCGCCATCGAATAGACACTGATTCCTCTCCGCCTCCGGCCACAGGGCGGGGAAGTAGAAGCGAAGCGCATGACGGGGAGTGCCAAGCTGCAGGTTCACGAATGGAGATTCCCTGGTGAGAAAGCCGCATTCGAGCCTGCCTTGCATTGCGAATTGTTAGATTTTTTAGTAACGCTGTTGAGGCAAGCCATATGGAAGCGCAAGGAGTAATACTCACAGTTCTCTTTAGTGGTCTTGGAACGCCGCTGGTCGTGTTTGTCCTGGCACGCATGTTCACATTTGGAAGCAATCCAACTGGCCTGACCGACGAAGAGATCATCACCAGAAACAGTTCGGCCTATCGAATTGTTGGCGCCTTGTTCTTGCTTGGCCTTTGTGTGCCCATCTCGTTGTATGCGTTGCTTGACATTGATGACAACGCGGCGTGGCCTGCCGCACTTGGGTTTTCATTTTCAGTTGTGATGCCAGTTGTGTATCTGAAAGTTCGTGAAATTCGCAGTGGCGTCAAGCTCGAGGAAATTGTTCGTTATGGCGAGATCACCGATGGGGTCCCGCGTAAGGGCCAACTGATTGTTTTCATTTTTTGGATTCTGGTTGCGCTTGTTGCTGTAGGCTGTGCTGTTTATCAATCAATGCAACATCACCGATTCTGATCGAACCACACCCTTGCCTTGCGCAGCGCCAGCAAGGCGGCGTGCAGTTCGGCATCCGGCAGTGATGTGGCCAGGGGAGTGAGCGCCGCACCCAGTCGCGCCACTGCACGATTGCGCGCAGCGCGCCCGGCCGCTGTCAGTTTGGCCAGCTTGCCGCGGCCATCGGCAGGATCGGGCCGAACCGCAATGTAGCCCTTGCTCTCCAGGCGCGACACGGTATTGGTCATCGCACCCTTGGTGACCTCCATCGCGAATGCCAGCTGGGTGAGCGAGGCCTCGTTGCGTACCCGGACCATGTGGTTCAGCACGATAAACTGCGACATGTTCAGATCTGGCGCAAGCAGCCGTGATGCCTTGTTCTGCGAGAGCTGCGCCACGATGCCCACCTCATTCATCAGCTGAAACAGAGCTGGGTCTTGCGCGATGACTCCCTGTTTGTTGCGTGTGGCTGGCATGTTGGCGATGGCGTGGGGCGTGGTGAACACATGTTCACGTCACCACAGAGGCTAGCAGATGTGCGTCCAGACCCCGTCTTGGAGCAGGTTTCGCGACTGGCGTGGTAGAGGGCAGATAGCCCACGCGCGCCAGCATCTGGACCGTGTACCGTGGGGCTGGTGTACCGAGCAGGGTGTGAATGGCCTGATACTGCTGTGCCACCTGCGGGTACTCCTGCAGTGCCTGCTCGTTGGGATGCATGGCAAGACCCACAGCGGTACCCGCAAGATTCACGCGCACATAGGCGCGACCAGCAAGTATCTGCTGAGCACGTGTGTTGCCCTCGGTCACGATCCACAGGTAGGCCGGCGTGGCCTCGGTGATGGCGTTGAAGTCCTTGATCTGCCCCGTTGTTGTTTGCGAGTCGGGAGCAGGGAATTTGGTGCGATCAACAAGGCCCAGCTTGGCCAGTGTGACCAGCATGGGCTGGGTAATGACAATGCCATCCCGATGCCGATCGATCTCGGCGCTGCCAAAGCGCAGCACGCGCATCGATTCCATCATGGGGGCCTCGGTGGTCAATTCGATGCGCCACGCCTCTTTTGCAATGGTGCGGATCGCCTCCAGCTGGGGCTTGTCGGCAGATATTCCGTCGGCGCGGCCGGCAATGCCGGAGTCGCCGCCGATCCCTCGTTCGAGGCTTCCGCATCGCCATTCTCATTGAAGGCGACGACGACGTAGTAGTAGGTTGTCTGCGGACTGAGCCCGGTGTCCTCGGTCGAGGTGACATTGGGGCCGAGGGTCCTG
>CAYYDO010000128.1:0-6054 GCA_964470595.1 uncultured Burkholderiaceae bacterium
GCGCACGGGTCGCAGCCCGTTTCGCGAGCGCGATGCACAGGTCGGAGGCGCCCCCGATTCCCACGCCCACGATGGTGGGCGGGCAGGTCTTGCCGCCGGAGGCCAGCACCGAGTCGACAACGAAGGTCTTGACTGCCGCTACGCCCTCGGCGGGAATGGCCATGCGCAGGTAGGAGTTGTTCTCCGAACCGCTGCCCTTGGGCACCATCTCGATGCGAACGACGCCGGGTGTGTCGATGAAGTCGATGTGAATGACCGGCACCTCGAGCCCGCAGGATGTGTGTTCATTCTTGCGTGTGATCGGGTGCACGACCGATGAACGCAGCGGATGCTCCCGCGTGGCTCTCGCACAACCGCTTCGGATAGCTGCTTTCAGATCGGGGCCGTCGAAGGCGACGTGCCGGCCGATGTGCACGTTGTAGATCGGAATCCCGGTGTCCTGGCAGAGCAGATTGTCCGTGGCTTCGGCCACGGAGATGTTCTGGATCATCGTGCCCAGTATGCCGCGTGCAGTGGCATTGCCTTCGCGAGCCGCAAGACGATCAAAACCGGATTTGATATCGGGAGGGAGATGCTTCAGTGCGCGGATGTAGAGTTCCCTGGCGGCATCTTCGACAGTTGCATGATCGAGTTCAAACATGGAGAACCTGCTGTTCAGTGGGTGATGGATGGCGTGTCTTCCGTGACACCAGTGGATCATGCGATCGGTGTCTCGGCTGATGTGTCCGGGGTGCTCCGGTGCGCAGCTGGGACATCACGGCTGTCGCAGCATGTTCATGAGAAAGAGCATTCCGACGCCACCGGCTGCGAACACGGCTGCGGTGATCCAGCCTGAGCGAACGCCACGCCAGGGGCCGAATTCGATCAGGATCAGTCGAACACCGCCCACGAGGTGGAGGGTGAGCAGCACCACCAGACCCCACTCCGCGATCTTCACCAGCGGTGATTCGGTGAGTGCGAGCGCCCGATCAAGAGCGGCCTCCCCTCGAATGGCCTGCGACAGCATCAGGAAGTGCAGCGGCAGAAAGAGGGCCAGTCCGAGCCCGGAGAGCCGATGGGTGAGAAAAGCCCAGTAGGCGAGACTGCGCCCGCGCACGCTTCGTCGGTAGGGCGCGGACATCAGCTCACCCCCCATACGGCGGCGAACCCTGTGATCAGGATCAGTGCGGCAAACACCTGTGAAAGGCGTTTCGCCGCCCCGGCAGAAAAGGTACCCCATTCCTCGGCAATCTTCGCCACACCGATCGGCACATGAACGGCGCAGGCGATGACGAAGAGCCCGTAGAAAACTCCCACGAGAGGGCTCGATCGGGTTCGCGACAGAATCTCGGCGGCAGACAGGCCGCCATGGATGGCGAAGACCATTACAGCCAGGTGAATGATCACGAAGAGCGTCAGAACCATCGCACTGATGCGCTGCAGGTACCAGGCCCTGGCTTCGGCGACTCGGCGTTGTGCCGCGATATCCGCCTGCGCCCCCTCAGTGTGATCGCGGGATGTGGCCGTTTTCTCCGGCATCAGAGTTCCCCCTTGGCGGCCAGGCGTCCGACCAGCCGCTTCAGTCCGGAGATTCCCGCTGTCGGCGATATGCCCTTGGGGCACCGTTCCGTGCAGGCGAAGTGGCTGTGACAGGCGTGGCAGCCTGCATCGCCTGCGACGGCCCGCAGTCGATCCACAGTCGCGGTGTCCCGGACATCGTTGACCAGGGTCCATGCCCGATTCAGTGCAGCAGGGCCGAGGTAATCGGGGCGCCAACTGACCACATCGCAGGAGGCATAGCAGACCCCGCAACCGATGCACTCGATCCCTGCATTGGCAGCCCGACGCGCTGTGCTTTCGGGCTCTACCCGTGCCATGGGATCGTGTCGTGTCTGACTGCCGGAGAACTGACCCCTGGCACGCGCCCATTTATCGAAAAATGCGCTCATGTCGGTTGCCAGATCCTTGATGATCGGCATGTTGGACAGGGGGCCGATGTCGAGTCTTCCGTCGGTGCCAACGACTTTGCGGACGTGGGTACGACATGTCCATCGCGCCTCGCCATTGACGGTCATGGCACAGGAGCCGCACATGCCCACGCGGCATGCGAAGCGATAGCTCAGTGTGGGATCGATGTCGCGCTGGATGTAGGTGACCACATCGAGCACGGTCTGACTCTCGTTGCGCGGGACCTGATAGTTCTCATAGCTGCCGCTGGCACCGCCTCGCCAGACGCGAACCTGAAGGGTGTCAGCTCTGGAGGCCGTCGCGGTGGACATATTCGTGGTGGCGTGTGTCGACATGGGATATGCGCCATTCAATGGGCTGACGGTTGAAACTGAAAGCGATCCGGCGCACCTCAAGAATGGGGGCACCGGCGGGGAGGTTGAGCAGCCTGGCGCTCGACGCGGGTGCTGTTGCCGCCCGGACACGTTCGTCGATGCGGATGACATTCAGGCCATATGCATCCAGGTAGAGGCTGTAGAGCGTGTTGGGGCGGTTGCGCACCGTGGATTCAGTGAGCCCGGCAAACAGCCCCGCAGGCAGTACCAGTGTATCGACCACGACGGGGCGTTGATCCATCGAGAGCAGGTTGCGCAGCTTGAACACCGGATCTCCGACCGGGATTCCGAGCTTGCTTGCCGCGAGTTTGTCGGCGCGGCCCTTTCTGAAACCGAGCAACTCGACTTCGGGGTAGGTGCGGGGCCCCTCGTGTGGACCGATATTGAAGAACTGGAAAAACTGACGGGGTCTGTTGTGACTCGCAACAAAGGTGCCGAGTCCCTGATGCCGGACCAGCAGGTGATCGGCAACCAGTGCATCGATGGCCTTGCGCAGTGTCCCGATGGAGACACCAAACCGGTCGCACAGACGCTTTTCCGAGGGTATGGCCTCGTTCGGCCGCCATTCCCCCCGGGCCAGGACATCCAGGATCTGGCGCTGGACAGACTGGTAGAGCGGTCCGCTGCGCTGAAAGGTGTCGTAGGTCGATGCCTCCATGACACGAGCATACCCAAACCCCGACAGAGATACAACTCATATAGTTGACTAGGTGCGGTGGACGCCCTACCATCCGGCCATGGACGTCGTCCTTCCGGAGTCGACACCCTTTCGGGGCGAGCCACGCCCCGCTGCCTGGCTTCCCGACGTGCTCGCGCTCGTCCGGGAGGCCGGGGAGATCGCCCTGCGTCGGTTCGGGCAGAGCCCCGAACTGGTCGAAAAAGGTCCGGGAGACTGGGCCAGTGACACCGATCTGGAGATCGAAGCGATGCTGCGCCGGGGCCTCCACGCGATCGTGCCCGGGAGTGTCGTGGTAGGTGAGGAGGCCGGGCTCAGCGCCGGACCGAAGGTGCACCCCGGAAACCTGGTGCGCGAACTCCCTGCGCGATACGTCTGGCATGTCGACCCGATCGATGGCAGCGCCAATTTCGTCCGCGGCATACCGCATTTCGCCAGTGTGATCTCCTTGTCCGAGCGCCTCGCGGATGGGCAGCAGCGCCTGCTGATGGGGGTCACGCACGACCCCTGCCGGCAGGAGTGCTTCACGGCACTCGATACGGAGCCGACCCGGATCAACGGCAAGGTGGCGCGTGTCAGTGATGTCCGTGATCCGACCAAGGGGCTGCTGTGCGTGGTCACGCCCAAGCCGGGAGCGGCGCATGGCCCCCGCTTCATGGACTGGCTGTCGATGTGCATGCCGCGTTTTGGTGGCCTGCGTCGCTCCGGAGCGATGGCGCTCGATCTTGCATGGCTCGCCTGTGGACGGGTGGATGCTTTCGCAGGGATGCAACTCTCACCCTGGGACGTCGCGGCCGGACTCCTGCAGGTGCGCCAGGCGGGCGGCATTGGTCAGCAGTTGCCGATATCCCGGACAATCCCTGATTCGGGTCCTTTCGACTGGTGTTTGGTGGCAAATTCCACCAGCCTGTTTACAACCCTGCAAGGAGACATTCATGTATCGCAATCCCCGTTCTGAATCCCGGCGCTCGTTTGCTCTTGCCGGCCTGTCGGCCCTCGCCGCAGCGGCTCTCCCCGCAGTCGCAATCGCACAGACGCCCTACCCGAACAGGCCTGTCCGGCTCGTGGTGCCATTCGCGGCGGGCGGGGCGACCGATATCGTCGCTCGTCTGGTGGCGCAGAAGCTCTCTGCTGCCTGGGGGCAATCGGTGGTGGTCGAAAATCGGGGTGGTGCCGGGGGCAATATCGGTGCCGCCGAGGTGGCCAAGGCACCGGCTGACGGCTACACCATTCTGGTCACGTCTGGCAGCATCGTCACGGTCAATCCACACATGTACAAGTCGATGCCTTTCGATGCCAGAAAAGATCTGATGCCCATCACCAACCTCGCCAGCGGCCCGCAGGTGCTCGTCGTGAACAACACGGTCCCGGCTAAAAATCTGCGCGAATTCGTCGCGCTGGCCAAGGCCAAGCCGGGCCAGATGAATTTCGGTTCCGCCGGAATCGGAAGCCAGGTGCACATGGCGGCCGAGTCGTTCGTCTATGCCGCCGGTATCGATGCCCAGCATATTCCCTACAAGGGTGAGGCCGTGGCGTACACCGATCTGGCGGGAGGACAGGTGCAGTTCATGGTGGGCAACATCGCCGGGGCGGCGGCTCATATTTCCGCGGGTCGCATTCGCGCGCTCGGGGTCACCAGCCTGAAACGTTCCCCCATGCTCCCGGAAGTTCCCACGCTCGCCGAGGCCGGACTTGCCGGATTCGAGAACACCGGATGGTTCGGCTTCATGGCGCCAGCGGGCACTCCGAAGCCGATCATCGACAAGATTCATACCGACACTGTCAAGGTCCTCGCCGATGCCGAGGTGCGCGAGAAACTGAACCAGCAGGGCATGGCGGCTGTGGGCAACACACCTCAGGCGTTCGCTGCCGAAATTGCCGTCGAGTTCGAGCGGTGGAGCAAAGTGGTGGCAGCGCGCAATCTGTCGGCCAACTGACACATCGTGGAGCGCACCGCAGGCGGGGGCCGTGCATCGGGGGTACCGGTATTGATGCTCGGCGCCCTCGGCGTCGTGTACGGGGATATCGGCACCAGCCCGCTCTACGCCCTGCGGGAATCGCTCAACAGCCTCGGCCCGTCCGCGCCGACGAGCAACGAGGTGCTTGGGCTGGTGTCGGCCATCATCTGGCTGCTGACCCTGGTCGTCAGTCTGAAATATGTCTTGCTGATTCTGCGTGCGGACAACCGTGGCGAGGGCGGCATCATGGCCCTGCTCGCACTTGCCAGCAAGGCGGTCGCAGGCCGGCCGCGCCTGCGCTCCGCGGTGTTCCTGATCGGATGCTTCGGGGCCTGTCTGTTCTTCGGCGAGAGCATTCTTACGCCCGCCATTTCCGTTCTGAGTGCTGTGGAAGGGCTCGAGATTCTCGAGCCCGGTCTGGAACCGGCGGTGATGCCGATTTCCCTGCTGATTCTGCTGGCGCTCTTTGCCATCCAGCGTCATGGCACCGGCTTTGTCGGGCGCTTTTTCGGGCCGGTGATTCTGCTGTGGTTTGTGGTGATTGCTGTGGTCGGTGTCCATCAGATCATTCAGATGCCCGCCATACTTGCAGCCCTGAATCCCATGTGGGCGCTGGTGTTCGTGTCCGAGCACGGCGCCGGTTTTCTGCTGATCGTGGGCGCATTGGTGCTGGCTGTTACCGGGGTTGAGGCGCTGTATGCCGACATGGGCCATTTCGGTCGCAGGGCGATTCGCGCGGCCTGGATGGTCGTGGCCTATCCGGCCCTGATTCTCAACTATCTGGGGCAGGGGGCGCTGATACTCCGTCAGCCTTCGGCCACCGAAAACCCCTTTTATCTGTCCTTTCCCGAGCCATTGCTGATCCCTGCGATCGTCCTGGCCACGATGGCCACTGTCATCGCCTCGCAGGCCACCATATCCGGGGCCTTCTCGGCGACACGGCAGGCTATCCAGCTCGGTTTTCTGCCGCGCATGCACATCATTCACACATCCACCTACGAGGCGGGCCAGATCTACATACCCCTGATCAACGGGATTCTCCTTGCCGCCGTGCTGGCGGTCACCCTGGCCTTCGGATCCTCCAGCGCACTGGCTTCCG
>CAYYDO010000129.1:0-6045 GCA_964470595.1 uncultured Burkholderiaceae bacterium
CATGCCGGGGTCGGTTTCCAAAAAGCGCGGTACCGACCCGGATCATCGTTGTCACACCGGTCGGGCTCTCTGCAATCGCCGACTCAAGATCGGCTGACATCCCCATCGATAGCGTGTCCAGTGCCGATGCTGCGGCTGCCGGCAATTCGCTACGGACAGCCATCAGCAGGCCACCCAGTTCACGAAAACGCTGACGCTGAAGTGCCTCATCGGGTGTGGGTTCGGGGATCGCCATCAGGCCACGAAGTGTCAGCCGCGGCATCACTGATACCGCGCGCGCCAGGGCGGCAACTTCAGCAGGTGCTGCGCCGCTCTTGGATGATTCATCTCCCAGATTCACCTGCAGACAGATCTGCAGGGGGGGCAGCCCGGCTGGTCTTTGCTCGGAGAGGCGCCTGGCGATCTTCTCCCGATCCACTGTATGCATCCAGTCGAAGTGTTCGGCGACATCTTTCGATTTGTTGCTTTGCAGGGGTCCGATGAAGTGCCAACGGATATCGCCCCGCAGGTCGGCCAGACTGGCGACCTTTTCCACACCTTCCTGCACATAGTTTTCGCCGAAGTCCCGAAGCCCTGCTGAGAAGGCCTCGCGCACATCGGCGGCCGGGAATGTCTTGCTGACAGCGATCAGCCGAATCCGGGCGGGTTCCCGACCATGACGGGCACAGGCGTGGTCGATGCGCTCCTGAACGGTCTTCAGGCGATCGGAAAAACTCATGATGAGACCTCCGGTGTCTTGCGTGCATCCTCGCCACGCATCGATCCGGCGACCATATCAAAACGCATCCAGCGACATTCGATATCGCCATTGAACACCGGAATTCGCCTGGCAGCCTTCAGTCGCATGCTTCGTTCGAGTCGGAGATCGTCGGTCAGCAACCACACCTGCCAGCCGCTGAAGTTCTGCTTCAGCGTCTCGGCCAGATTGCGCTCGAAGGACGATTCGATCTGACCGGGTTCTGCGGTCGGTAATGCTTCCGAAACGCTTTTCTCGAGGCGGACGCCATAGGGCGGGTTCCCCAGCATCAGCCCTGTCGCAGCGATCGGTCTGAGTTGCGCCACCGGAGTTGCGGTCCAGGTGATTGCGCGGGCGGCTTCTTCCGGCAAGGCTCTTGTCGCGTTGGCCTGGGCGATCCGGATCATCGATGGATCGCGGTCGCTGCCCTGCATGAGTGGCACCCATGATGCCGAGCCCACAGCGCTCGGGGCAAGCGTTCGGGACACGCGGGCAATGGCTTCACCGGCCTCTGCACGCAGGGATTTCCAGTTGACTGCACCCATCGGTGACTGGGGATGAAACCGTTCCGCTGCGAAACTGCGTGGTGCTGACGGGAGATAGCCAGGGGGCAGTCCAAGGGCCATCTGCATGGCTTCGATCAGAAAGGTGCCGCTGCCGCAGAAAGGGTCCATGAGGGGCATCTTTTTGTCCCATGGCGTCATGGCAATCAGTGCTGCAGCGAGATTTTCCCGCAACGGTGCCTCGCCCTTGCCTTGTCGCCAGCCGCGTTTGAAGAGGGGCTCTCCCGAGGTATCCAGGTAGATTGTCAGATTGTTCTGGTCGATGAATGCCCAGATACGGATGTCCGGATGGGTGGTGTCGACCGAGGGTCGCTCATTGCGTGTGGTGCGAAAGCGGTCGCAGACACCGTCCTTGACCAGCAGTGTGGCGAAGTTGCGCGCCAGCGGCTCGCTCAGTCTTGGTTCGCGGGCAACGGCAAGGTCGACCCGGATGGTCTGTCGGGGCTGGAACCATTTTTCCCAGGCGATCCGCGTGCTGATCGCGCGGACGTCCTGGGCCTGGCGCAGGACGCCTCGCCCGACCTCGATCAGAAGGCGAGTCGGAAGACGCGCCCAGATATTCGCGCGGGCCACGCACTCCGGCGATGCCGAAAAGGCCACCCCGGCACGACCGGCAGCGATGTCGCGGAAGCCTTTCATGGCGGTCAGTTCAGCCGCGAGTGCCTCCTCGAGTCCGCTCGGGCAGACTGCGAAACCGCGAAGCAGGGGAGACGCCACTCAGAAAGGCTTGACGACAACGAGGATGACGATGGCCACCAGCAGCAGCACCGGAATCTCGTTGAACCATCGGTACCAGACGTGCGCGTGTCGATTGCGTCCCCGGTTGAAATCTTCCATGCGGTTATGACACATCGCGTGATAGACGATCAGCAGCAGCACCAGGAGAAGTTTGGCGTGCATCCACCCGCCATTGAATCCATACCCCAGCCATAGCCATAGTCCGCTGATCACAGCCAGAACGCCAATCGGCGTGATGAACCGGTAGAGCTTGTTGGCCATGAGCAGGAGGCGCTGGCGCTCGGCATCGTGGGCTGTACCCTCGGCCACCATCGCCAGATTCACAAAGATTCTCGGAAGATAGAACAGGCCGGCGAACCAGCTCACCACCATGACGATATGAAACGATTTCCACCACAGCATAGTCCACCTCCGAAGACCGGTCAGTTCCGGATTTCACCCTTGCCAAGCACGACCCACTTGTAGGTGGTGAGACCTTCCAGTCCTACTGGCCCACGGGCATGAAGCTTGTCGTTGCTGATGCCGATTTCGGCACCGAGCCCGTACTCGAATCCGTCCGCGAATCGGGTCGAGGCATTGATCATGACCGAGGCGGAGTCTACCTCTCGCAGAAACCTCATGGAGCGGGAGTAATTTTCCGACACGATGGCATCGGTGTGGCGTGAGCCAAAATGGTCGATGTGCGCCATGGCCTCGTCGAGGCCATCCACGGTGCGAATCGCGATGATCGGCGCGAGATACTCGGTGTGCCAGTCTTCTTCCGAGGCATCACGGATATCTCCGGTGTCGCAGGACGCTTGCGCCAGGGCTTCCCGGGTCAGCGGGCATACCCGCATCTCGACGCCCTTGGCCCGATAGATCGGAACGAGTTCCCTCAGTACCGATGCTGCAATCGGCGCATCGAGCAGCAGCGTTTCCATGGCATTGCAAGGAGCATAGCGCTGGGTTTTGGCGTTGTCTGCAATACGCACGGCCTTGCCTGGATCGGCATCTCTGTCGATGAAGACATGGCAGATACCGTCGAGATGCTTGATCACCGGAACCTTCGATTCACGTGCCACACGCTCGATGAGTGATTTTCCGCCCCGGGGAACGATGACGTCGATGTATTCGGGCATCCGGATCATGGCTGAGACGGCGGCTCTGTCCGTTGTCGGGATCAGCTGGACAGCCTCGGCTGGCAGACCCGCAGAGGCGAGTGCATCGGCGATCAGCCGAGCCAGCATGCCGTTGCTCTCGATCGCCTCTGATCCGCCACGCAGCACGGCGGCGTTGCCCGCCTTGATGCACAGTGCGGCTGCATCGATAGTGACATTCGGTCTGGATTCATAAATGATGCCGATGACACCAAGCGGCACGCGCATGCGACCGACCGAGATGCCGCTGGGTTGCTGTCTCAGGCCGTCGATCTCGCCCACTGGATCGGCCAGCCCCGCCACCTGATGCAATCCGGCGATCATGGCATCCATTGATCGAGTGCTCAGTGTGAGTCTGTCGATGAACGCCGCATCGAAGCCCGCCTCGCGGGCGCGCAGCAGATCCCTCTCATTGGCGCCAAGCAGATCCGGGCGGTGACGCTCGATGAGGGCGGCGAGGCTCTCCAGCACCTGGTTCTTGCGTGCAGTATCGGCGGCCGCCATTGCGCGTGACGCTGTGCGCGCGGCACGACCGATGGCGGCGATCTGATCATCGAGGCTGCTTTGATGCTCTGACATGCTTACTCCCGATCCCGGGCGGTGGCGACATCCATTACCAGGCGCTCCAGCGCCACCCAGGGATCATCCTGTTTCAAACCCTTCGCGATTGTATCGACCTCGCCAGCATGACGCAGGGCACGCCATGCCCGTGTTGCTCCGATACGTCGACAGGCCGCAGCGATCAGACGCTCCCGATGCCGGGGAATGCGTGCTTCGCGAAGCGCAGCCTCCACGGGACGTCCCGTTGCCATTGACTGTTGCACACGCGCAAGCATGCGCAGATCTTCCGCGATTACCCAGAGAATCAGGGGTATCGGCTCGCCCTCTCCCCGCAGGCCACGGATGACGCGCACAGCACGACCCGCTTCACCGGCAAGCATGGCCTCTCCGAGCGCAAAGGGACTGTAGCGTGCAACATCGGCCACCATATCCCGCACGTCGCTGACATCCAGGGCAGTCGCACCATCACGATGATGGAGGGAGAGTTTCAGAATCTCCTGAGCAGCTGCCACAAGGTTGCCCTCGCATTGTTCGCAGATCCAGTTGATGGCATCGGGCGTGGCGGAAAGCCCATGGGTGCGCAGCCGCTGACTGACCCAGCCGGGCAGGTCCGAGCGATAGAGTTCCGGCACTGTGATGACCACCCCCGATCGGTCCACTGCCTTCATCCACGCACTGGACTGCATCGCGCTGTCCGCACGCGGCACACAGAGCAGCAAGATCACATCGGCAGGCGGGGCGGCACACCAGGCGACGATGGATTTGCTGCCCTCGATCCCCGGTTTGCCTGTCGGCAGACGTACCTCCATCAATCGCTTTTCGGAAAAAAGGGATCCCGTGCCAGAGGCAGCCAGCCAGTTGCGCCAGTCAAAGCTGCGGTCAGGTACCTCGAGCTGCCGCTCGGTCACACCCGTGGATCGGAAATGTCTGCGCAGGCTATCGGCCGCCTCGCCGGTCAGAAGCGGGTCGTCACCGCTGATCGCCCAGATGGTGGCACCCGCATGGGAGGAGACGATGCGCTCGAGACCCCCAGGGGATCGCGGGTCCAGCCGTTGCAGCATCGGTGGGGGTCAGGCGGTGGGCAGCCGAAGCGCCCGGAGACGACGGATCAGCTGCTGCGCGATGTCACGTTGCATGTCGTCGCGCATGAATCCCTCGGCACTGGTCAGCGCAAGTGTCTCGGTCTCGCTGACAGTGATGTCGCGGGTTTGTGATATCTCGTCGGGCGGTCGGAGCTCGGCGCCGTAGCCATCCGTGATGCGATAGAAAAGGCGCAGGCGCATCTGGATTTCACGCGGTCGTCCCGCACTGCTGAAGGCGACCACGGTGCGATCCAGAGTCTGGTTGATGAGAACGACCACGACCTGGGCCTCGATAGGCTTGGCGACGATCTTGACATCCGGATGGGCCGAGAGGATCTGGCGCAACTCCTGGGCGACACCGAAATTGCCCTGAATCGAGAGCGTCGAAAATCCCAGTCCCAGGCTGTAGCCCCGCATATTGAAGCCGCATCCGCTCAGGGCGGCGACAGGGACACCGAGCAGGCAGGCAAGCGCCCGACGACGACCTGCCGACCGAATACGGGTGGGGGGCGTGGTCGGCGAGTTCATGTGTGCATCACACCACAATATTGACCAGCCTGCCAGCCACGATGATGACCTTGCGTGCTGCACGCCCCTCGGAAAATCTCGCGAATGCCTCGTTGGCCAGCGCCGCCTCTCGGATCTGCTCCTCGGCTGCGTCGGCTGCGACATGCACGCTGCCACGCACTTTGCCGTTGATCTGAAGCACCAGTGCGATGCTGTCCCGGCGCAGGGCGTCCTCATCGACTGTCGGCCAGGGCGCATCGAGCATGTCGCCATGTCGATCGGCATACCCCAGCTGCCGCCAGAGCGTCCAGCCAATATGGGGTACCACGGGATACAGCACACGCAGCAGAATCGACAACCCCTCGCTGAGGGCTGCGCTCATGGCCCCGGTATCCCCAGGCGCAGCCTTGGCCGCATCTTCAAGGCTATTGAGCATCTTCATCGCGGCGGAAACCACCGTGTTGTACTGGCGGCGCTCCATATCGTAGTCGGCCTGCCGCAGCAGGGTGTGAATCTCGCGTCGCAATGCACGGGCGCTCTCATCCTGCGCCGATCGTTGTGCGATGTCGTCGACCGACTGGGGATCGATCCGCGGCTGGATGGTGGTGGAAAAGGTCCAGAGCCGCTTCAGGAAGCGGAAGGCTCCCTCCACACCACTGTCGGACCACTCCAGCGTCTGCTCCGGCGGGGACGCAAACATGGTGAAAAGACGAGCGGTATCG
>CAYYDO010000130.1:0-6031 GCA_964470595.1 uncultured Burkholderiaceae bacterium
GAACCCTCGTCTAAAGCTTGGGAAGCTTTCGTTCTGCCATTGAACTACACCCGCCTGTGATACCCCCGGAACCTCCGATATTTGCTAGCATGGTTTCGGGGTATGTATTTTCACAGAGGAATCCCGATAGTGAAAAAAAACTTGCCGACAGTCAATGCATGGATCAACCTGCGACAGTTGCTCGACGACGTCAATCAGGATACCGATTTCAAGGGCACTGACGAGCGCAGTCAGCGCCTGCTTGAGTGGATAGTCGACCACTACAACCCCGAGCAACCGCTCTTCGTGCAGACGATCGTCATGCGCTCACAGGTGGCCTCTCCTGCCAGCATTCACAAGTACCTCGACCTCCTCGAGCGTAATGATCTCATTCGTGTGGATATCGACCCCCACGATAGCCGCAGGCGCATCGTGAGCCCGACCGAACGGACGCGTCGTCTGATGGATCAACTTTCATTGCGCGTTCGTGACTGGGCCTCGGGCTTGTAGCAGGTCCTGTCTCTCGGTCAAGACCCGTCCCGGGGCCGGTCTCACGTCTCCTGTGCCCGCGAGGCTGCTCCGCGCAGCCAGTCGATGATTTCCCGGCTTGTGTCATCCAGAGCCCCGGTCGGTGCGCGCCGTTCATCGGACAGCGCCTCCAGCGCGGCGTGTGCGATGGACTTGCCCAATTCCACGCCCCACTGATCAAAGGGATTGATCCCGGTCAGTGCTGCAAGGCAAACCACACGATGCTCCCACAGGGCAATCAGTGATCCCAGGCAGTAGCCATCGCATTTATCCAGCATGACGATATTCACCGGATGACCTCCACGGCAATCCCGTTGCGGATCA
Source organism: uncultured Burkholderiaceae bacterium (assembly GCA_964470595.1). Taxonomy (GTDB): domain Bacteria; phylum Pseudomonadota; class Gammaproteobacteria; order Burkholderiales; family Burkholderiaceae_A; genus Lacustribacter. The sequence continues at coordinate 832 of CAYYDO010000130.1, forward strand.
CCGCTGCTGAGGCCCGTCGACAAGGCCTGCGCCTGCGCGACGAGGTTGGCAAGAAGTGCCTGGTGGCTGCGGTGGGCCTCATGTTCTGGGGAGACCACGCCGATCAGTTCGATGGCCACACCCTGGCGTCCCTGGTGGAGCAGTTGAAAGAAGGCATGCTGGGCATTGGTACCAACATCACCCCAGAGAATGGGGCATGCAGGCCCGTCAATGGGCTGTCCTTGCGCGTCTACCTGCTTGCCGAGAGACTCCATCCACAGCTGCTTCAGATACGGCACCAGCAGTGCGAGTCTGCTGTCATAAGGTGACACCATCAGTGTGGGAAGTTGCCGCTGGCGGAGGTTGAAGAAGTCTGTGACCGCGAGCAGGGCCGGCAGGTTGTGGGTCAGCGGGTGGCCGCTCACGAAGTGCCGATCCATCGCGATACCACCCGCGATGAACCGGTCGACAACCGGATTGCCCAGGACGATGCGACTGGTCAGCGATACAGGGCCCCACAGGGAAAACCGTCCACCGACGCTTTCGTCAAACCACAGGATCTGTCCGTCCGGGATCTCCCACTCTTTGGCGCGGTCGGCACGGTTGGTAATGGCGATCATCTGCCGCTCTGGGTGGAGAACTCCCCCGCCCAGCATCCATTGGCGCAGGTGGGCAGCATTGATCAGCGTTTCCTGGGTGGTAAAGGACTTGCTCGCGATCACAATCAGCGTCTCGCGCGGGTCTCGTGCGGCGAGGCAATGCTGTACCGCGTGGTAATCGAGGTTGGACAGGAAGGTCGCATCAATCGCGGCATTGGCGGGCGCCGACTGCAGGGCGTCAATGAGTAGCCGAGGCCCGAGATCGGACCCGCCAATTCCCAGGTGAATGATGTGCCGGTAGGGTCTGCCCGCATCGCTCGCGAGCATTCCTGATCGGACCCTGGTGGCGATCTCTCTCGTCTGGGCATGGACCTGTGCCATCCGTGGCATGAGATCCTCACCATCGGGTGAAAAATGGGTGATGGCGAGCGATTGACCCACACCTTCATCCGCGCAGAATCGCAGCGCCCAATGACCCGCCGCACGTCCCTCGCTGGGATTGACTTTGCCGCCCGCAAACATGGCATCACGCAGTTCGCGAATGCGCAGCGCCTCGGGGGTACCGTCGTTGAGCGGAGCGATCATTTCGGCGTGCTGATGCTCCTGATCAGCCTGCCGTCCCCGATGAATCGCAAGCCCCGGGGCACGAATCCAACCCTCAGATACGTGCACGACGAAATTCTTCCGTGTATGTGGCGGACCACAGATGACCACATTTGTTGCATCGACAGGTCATGATCCGGTCGGTCGGTGCTGTTTTCCAGCGCTCATCAATGACGGTGATATGACCGTATCGTCGGCATTGTGCGCAGACTGCCTGCCGACTGAGTGTTTCAGCAGTAGCGAGCACAGAAATGAACCGTCTCCAGCTCCACATCGCCGCACAGATGCCCGCAAAACTGATGGTCACACGCAGCCATCTCTCGGATGCACGTATGGGATCGAACACACCTTCCAGTACAGCGAGCGCAAGGAGCAGGCACAGCATTCCCAGGCCGAGGTAGCCGAAGCTGCGGGTCAATTCATATTCGTGCCAGCGACGGAATCCGTTTGTGTTGATCTGTTCAGCGAGCGCTGTGTGTCCAGCCCTGTTGTACATGCCCCTGTGGCCTCAGCGCGGAAAGCTGCTGATACACAGCTGCTTGCGCAACGCGGCGAGCTGCATCGGCTCGATATCCTCGTCGATGGCGGTTGCGGCCATATCCCGGTTGCTGCGAAGCCTTTTCAGAATCGTCTGCATCACAGGGTGATCAGGACGCAGCGCTTTCATTTGCCCAAGATAAACGGCCGCATGCTCACGCTCCATGTCGACCAGTTGCTGACGCACTGCGCTCAGGCAGCTCGATTCACCGGCCGGATCGGACGCCTGCCGCCGGCATGCGGCCCGGTTGGCTGCAGCCCAGCGAATCCAGGGTTCGGCATGCAGTTTTTCCTCTTCGCAGAAGGCATCCATCTGATCCCGTGCTGATGCAGTGCGTTGGGTGTCCTGGGTTGGACGCGCGGCCACTGCGGGAAGCGATGGAATCCACAGCAAAAAGGCGAACAGTATCGCGAGATATGGTGCACGACTGCGCGTGGTCGGACTCATTCCCTGATCTGGCTGATGATGACCAATGCCCGCGGCGGTGAGTCACCGGTCAGGAAGGGGCTGAGATTCACCGCCTTGCCCTTGACACGCAGAATGGCTTTCTCTGGCTGACCGAACACAATGGCTGCGGTGCTGTCGGCCGCGAAATCGATTTTCTGGCCCGGTTCGACTTTCAGATTGACCTTCTCGCCGTTGGCGCGAACGATCTGGACCCATGTGCCCGCCTGTGTTTCGAACTGACTGTCGCTTGCTGGCGATGTGCGCGTGGTCGGCGCGGGCGAGGGCGTGGCAGTCGACGACGGCCCTGGCGCGACCGGTGTTACCGCGCCGGACGCGGGTGCAGCGGGAGTGCCCGACCCCTGCGGCTTATTGGCCGGAACCGCTGGCGTCGCTGGTGCCGGCGGCTGAGCTGGCGGGGCCGGGGGCGTTGCGGGCGCTGCGGGTTTGCTTGAGGGCGTTGCAGGAGAAGCAGGTGTCGTTGACGTTGGCGTGGACGATGGCGTTGCCGGAGGCTTGTTCGCGGGTGCAGTCTGGGATGCAGGCGGTGGCGACGGTGCCGTCGCGGGGGGAGATACCGGCGCGCCGGGGGCACCAGCCCCCTCGGCTGGCGGCGTTGCGGGGGCCGAGTCGGGGTTGCTGGTCGAGGGAGCCTCTGCCGGCGCCGGCACCGGGGCTGGCTTGCGCAGGCTGGTCGCCGCCACGAATGCGACGATCAGGGCGGCAACAGCGAGGAGGATCCAACCCCATGGCACGGTACGTTGTTCCGGGGAGACTTCAGCGCGAACCGTACCGGGGCGTGCAGCCGGCATCGATGAAGCTGGAGAGGATGCAGACGATTCGGCCGGTATCGGCGCAGCCCCCGATTGCGACGAATCCGCAGGAGCGGCGGGCTGGTAGGCGTCGGTGATGGCTGCGGACTCGGGTATCTGCACGGGTTCGACAGCGGCCCTGGTGGTGGGCTCAGCCTCCGTTTGGAGTGCCGCGACTGCTGGAGGGGCTTCCGTAACGGCGGACGCCTCGGTGACCGCAGACGGGTGCGCCTGCAGTTGTTGTTCGGTCGTCCCGGAGGTCGCCGCCGCGGTGTGCGTCTCGATGGTCTGTGCAGGCCCAGGCATTGCGGTCGGATTGGCAATGTCAGGTCCGCTGCCTGCCGCCGTCGGGGTCATCGATTGGGCAGGAGCGGGAGGTGGGGGGTCATTGTCCTGCTCGACCGACGGCAGGTCGACGCCCAGGAAGTCTGCGTAACGCTGCGCGGCCTGAAGAAAATAGGCCGGGCTGTAGAAGGGCTGGAGATTACCGGCCTCGATGGCCTTCAACTGGGACGAGGTGAGAGCGATGCGAAGCGCGATTTCTCCGTAGCCGTCACCGCGGTTTTCGCGTGCTGAACGCAGTGTCTGAGCGATCGCCTGTATGAATTCGGGTGAGAGTTGTGCTGGCGACATATCCGCGATAGCGTCGAGAGAAAGGGGATCGACTTCGTGGATCCACACAACAGGTCCCCACCCCAGGAACTAACGCGAATTCTCACACAAAACCCAGCATGGCGGTGATGTGCCACGCTGGGTTTGCCCCGCTATTTCCAGCCGGAGCGATCAATGATGCGCGCTGCGGCAGCCTGATGTCGACCAATCGTGCTGACCGGGAGCGCCTCCTGCTTGAATGTGCCGAGGGATTTCAGTTCCTGGTTGTCAATCGCGACATTCTTCACGGCGGGCCACTCATTGTTGGCATTTGCAAGTTGTGCCTGTGCGGCGGGCGAGGCGAGGAACTCCAGAAAACGTCGGGCTGCCTCCGGATGCGGTGCATGGCGGGCGATACCGCCACCGCTCACATTGATGTGCGTTCCGCTTGCGGCCTGGTCCGGCCACATATAGCCCAGGCGGGCTGCACCCTCGCGCTCATCCGGCTTGGGCGACTTCAGCAACCTGACGTGGTAGTAGGAGTTGGTCAACGCCACGGCGCATTCGCCGGAGATCACGCCCTTGATCTGGTCGGTGTCGCCACCCCGCGGGGTGCGTGCCAGATTCGCCACCACACCCCTCGCCCAGGCCTCTGCTTTCGCCTCCCCATGATGTTCGATGATCGATGCCAGCAGCGAGAGCATGTAGGGGTGTGTGCCGGATCGGGTGCACAGCAGGCCTTTCATCGATGGATCGGACAGTTGCATGTAGTTGCGCACCTGCTCGGGTTTGATGCGTGACTTGTCGTAAACAATCACCCGTGCACGCGTGGTCAGACCGAACCAGAGATCATCCGACTGCAGCCCTTTTGGAATGGCCTCCCGCAGCCTGGCCGATCCCGCCGGCTGAAACAGCCCCTCGGATTGCGCCTTCCAGAGTCGGGCTGCATCGGCCAGGAGAATCACATCGGCGGGTGATGCCTTGCCCTCGCTGCGAATGCGTTCGAGTATGGCTTCATCACCTGCCTGGATCTGCTGGATCTGAATTCCCGTTTGTCGCGTGAATTCGGCGTAGAGCGCGTTATCGCTGCTGTAATGCCGCGCAGAGTAAAGGTTCAACTGGCGGTCGCTGGCTCGGGCGTCGTTGATCAGGGGCGCATAGACCACTGCGGCAGCCAGAACCACCCCCAGCCCGGCATGCCGCATGGCGCGCCGGAGTCTGCCGCTTGCTGTCTGAGGAAGGTCAGACCCATGTGACGGGGGTGTGAGGGGAGTATTGCGCATTGTGATGCCTCCACATGATGACGAGATGATTCATATTAATGCGAATCATTATCATTTGCAAATGGAGGATGGGTGTTGATCTCATCGCCCGTTGCATTCACGTCACTGTCCTCGACAACATGTCAATTTCTTTTGACAACATGAGGTGTAAGGGTAAAATGACACCTGGAGGCAGCAAAGGGACGTGAACCCATGCCAGCCGGTCTCAGGCAGGTTTCATGTCTCCGGCGTCACCGAAACCCCCGTGCGGGTTCAGCACGACATTGAGGTCTTTCAAAGGAGAAACGCGATGGCAGACCCAAACAAAGTATGGCCGACAGGCCTTACTGAAGCTGAATCAGAGGAGATTCA
>CAYYDO010000131.1:0-5940 GCA_964470595.1 uncultured Burkholderiaceae bacterium
CGACGAATCGGGGCTTCGCCGCGGACGACCAACCGCCAATGTCCTGTTCGGCAACGCCGCCAGCGTCCTGGTTGGCGATTTCCTCTATTCGCGCGCCTTTCAGATGATGGTCGATGTCGGCTCCCCGGACGTCATGGCCGTCATGGCCGACAGCACGAACATCATCTCGGAGGGTGAAGTTCTCCAATTGATGAATTGCCAGGATCCGGATGTCACCGAAGAGCGCTACCTGACTGTCATCCGGTACAAGACCGCCAAGCTGTTTGAAGCCTCGGCCAAAGTCCCCGCAGTACTGGCCAATGCGCCATCCGAACTGAGCGATGCATGCGCCGCCTACGGGCGCCACCTCGGAACCGCCTTTCAGCTCGTCGACGATGCACTCGATTACGCAGGCGACGAGGCAGATATCGGGAAACGCGTGGGCGACGACCTGCGTGAGGGCAAACCCACACTGCCCCTGATCCATGTCATGACCTGTGGTCTGCCCGGGGAGCGCGAACTCGTGCGCACAGCGATCGCACATCCCGAATCCGCAAGTTTCGCCGATGTCGTCGCGGCAATCAGCCGCACCGGAGCGATGGACTACACCATGGCGGCAGCCAGCAGGGAGTGCGAGCTGGCTCGCCACGCGCTGGAGGCAGTGCCGCCGTCGACGTTCCGACAGGCACTGGTCGACCTTCTGGATTTCGTCGTCCAACGACGAGGCTGAACCGGGCGGCCAGGGCCCCTGCGCGCGGAGCGGTTTTCGTCTCCGGCAGCCCCGGCCGAACGCTCATTTCATCGGCAATGGCGAAGCCTGCTAGACTTCCGCCTTCATTTCGGGGTGTAGCTCAGCCTGGTAGAGTACTGCGTTCGGGACGCAGGAGTCGGAGGTTCGAATCCTCTCACCCCGACCAGGCCCTCTTCCCGCAGACAAGCCCCTTCGGGCTTCTACTGGCAGCAGGAACATCCCCCGATGAATACCTCCGCGGTTTTTCTTGGTCTGCTCGGTCTCGTCTCCGCAACACTGTCCCTGCGGATATGGCTGCTGATCGGTATGCGCAGCCTCCGCCCGTGGACCGATGCCAACACCCGTGAAGCCCTGGCGCGGACAAGCCCCCGCTGGCTGATTGCTGCAGCCGCGCTTGGTGCAATGGTGACGCTCCTGATGCCGGCCACGGTGACAGGTGGCATCAGCGCCGGTCTCCTTGGTGGTCTCCTTGCCGCGCTGTGCCGCATCGACCTGGGCTGCCGGATGTTGCCCGACAGCCTCACCGTGACCATGCTCGCCGGTGCGCTGCTGTTTCATGGTTCGCCCGGCGAAATGGCGCTGACCGACAGTATCCTTGGCGCCCTCACGGGCTACGGCCTGCTGTGGGGTCTGACCGTCGCATTCGAGCGAATCCGGGGGGTGACAGCCATGGGACGTGGTGACTTTGCAATGGCTGCCGCGATTGGCGCATGGCTCGGATGGGCCGGCCTGCCGCTGGCTCTCGCAGCGGCCAGCATGGCCGGCGTGACGCTTGCGCTGCTGGCTCACCTGTTTCGGCCATCCGGCAAACCGATGCAGATCCACGCCGATACCCCGACACCGTCCGCTCAGGAGACGCAGTCCGGCACCTTCCTGCGTCAGGAGATTCCTTTCGGACCGTTTCTTGCGATCGGTTTTCTTCTGTCATGGAGTGTTCATGGCTGAAAAGCTGGCCATCCTGACCGGGGGTATCGGCAGCGGGAAATCGCTTGTCGCGGAGATGTTCAGGAAACTTGGTGTGTGCGTGATTGACGCTGATGACATCTCGCGCGAACTCACGAAAAGCGGCGGGGCAGCGATCGAGGCGATCCGCTCCGCACTCGGAGAGGCCTCCATCGCCGCAGACGGAAGCATGAACCGGACGGCCGTGCGGACCATGGCATTTTCCGACGCCCGTGTTCGTGCACGGCTGGAGGCCGTGCTGCATCCCATGATCCAGAACCTGGCCGACAGCCGGTTACGGGAAGCGCCCGGCGCATATGCGATCTATGTCGTGCCCCTCTGGTGGGAGAAACGTGCGCATGCCTCACCCGAACGCCATGCGTGGACCGTCATCAATGTCGACTGCGATGAGGAAACACAGGTGCGTCGCGTCATGTCACGCAGCGGTTTGAAACGCGATGAGGTGCTGGCGATCATGTCCACTCAGGCCACCCGTCAGCAGCGCCGCGATCTGTCGGACCACACGATCGTGAACGACGGCCCGATCGGGCAGACCGAGGCGCAAGTCTTGCGACTGCATCAGCGACTAATTGATTCATAATTGATATATGACTGATTTCATTTCCGACGGAACGGCATCAACTGCAGACTGGACAACCTTCGAGTTCCCCTGCAACGAACGCATCCGTTCCCTGCTGCGTATCGAACACCTGTTCAAGCGCTGTCGGGAGTTTGCCGGACAAACATCACCGTTCGCGCATCAGGCCGCCCTGTGGTCGGTGTTCGAGTTGTTCGACCTGATGGGCGGTCGTGGCGACATCAAATCCGAATTGCTGCAGGAACTCGACCGGCAACGCAGCCGGCTCAATCAATTCGCTGGCAAGCCCGGGGTTTCCAACGAGGCCCTCGAACAGCTGCTCGCCAGAATTCAACGCATCTTCAATGATCTCTCGAGTGCCCAGACCCGCCTCGGGCAGCACATCCAGGAACACGAGTGGCTGCAGGTGCTCAAGGGGCGGTTCGGCATCCCGGGGGGCATCTGCGAATTCGATATCCCCTCGTTGCATGTCTGGCTCCACCGGACTCCACAGGCCCGCCAGACCATGCTGAACTCGTGGCTCGCTACGCTGAACCCGGTAATCGAGGGTGTGGACGTCGTGCTGCGCCTGCTGCGCGAGGGTACCCGACCCGACTCCTACCTCGCCTCCCGCGGCTACTTCGAACTGTCGATGGATGGCCGACAGATTCAGATCATCCGTGTCACGGTACCGCGCGACCCGGAAGTGGTTGCAGAAATCAGCGCCAACAAATACGTGGTGTCGGTGCGGTTCCGTCAGCCGGACTCCTCAATGCATCTCAAGGCCATCGAGCAGGACATTCCGTTTCAGCTCACGCTCTGCAACTTCTGACAGCTGCGGCAGAGTTCATCTGCCGTCGCGCACAGCGGCATCCCGTATGCGGCCCAGCAACGGTGTGGTGGCAGGCAGCACCGGATAGGGCCAGGCCTCATCAGCGGCGACCCAGAGGGTCTGTTGACCTTCCAGCGGTGCCATCATCCCGTGCCAGGCTGTGACCCAGAAGAACAGAAGCCGCACATGGGCATGAGGGTAGTGATGCTCCAGTGACCACGCGAAGCGGCAGGTGCCCGGGGTAACGCCGATCTCCTCGGCCAGTTCGCGGGCAAGCGCCCGCTCCGGGAGTTCCCCCGTTTCGACCTTGCCGCCGGGAAACTCCCAGAACCCTGCGTACGGTTTACCCAGAGGGCGTGACGACATCAGCACAGCGCCGTCCGCGCGACGGATCATGCCGACCACAACATCGACGGGAGTCGAGGTCAATGCCGCCCTGCCCAGTCGCGGGCGAAGTGCAGGGCCACCCGGCCTGAACGCGAGCCCCGCTCCAGGGCCCACTGGAGCGCCGGCTGCCGTGCCGCCTCGATCGCATCAGCAGGGCAGCCGAAATGTCCGAGCCAGTGCGCAACGATATCCAGGTAGTCCTGCTGGTTGAATCCATGAAACGAGACCCAGAGACCAAACCGCTCGGACAGGGAAATCTTTTCCTCGACGGTCTCTCCCGGGTGAATCTCGCCATCCGGGTCGTAACGGGTCTCGAGGTTCTCCCGCATCTGCTCGGGCATCAGATGGCGTCGATTGGAAGTGGCATAAATCAGCAGGTTGTCGGACTGCGCGCTGACAGACCCGTCGAGCAGGGTCTTCAAGGCCTTGTAACCCGGGTCGCCCGACTCGAATGACAGGTCATCGCAGAAAAGAATGAACCGGAATGGCAGCCCGACAATGGTCTCCACGATGCGTGGCATATCGACCAGATCCTGACGATCCACCTCGATCAGTCGCAATCCCCTGTCATGAAACTCGGTCAGGCAGGCACGCACGAGAGACGATTTCCCTGTTCCCCGGGCGCCCGTCATGAGCACATTGTTCGCAGGCCGGCCCTCCAGAAACTGTCGGGTGTTGCGCTCGACCAGTTCCCTCTGTCGGGCAATATGATGAAGATCATCGAAACGGATCGACGCAAAATGGCCCACCGCCTCCAGATAGGAGACATGACCGAGCAGGGAGGGGCGTCGAATCCAGCGCATGGCCTGCACCGTGGCCATATCCGGTGGCGGGGGAATCGGCGGAAGATACGAATTGAGCCGGGAAATCAGACTGTCGAGTTCGGGGGTAACCATGGAGTTGGGCGATCGTGCGACCGGAATGAGACGACCCTGGTGTCAGGACCGGTAATCAGCGTTGATGGATACGTAATCGTGGGACAGATCGCAGGTATAGATCTCGGCCTGATGATCTCCGCGACCGAGCGCCACCGTCACGACGATTTCCTGTTGCGCCATCACCCTCTGACCATCAGACTCGGTGTAGGTGGCCGCGCGGCCGCCATGCTCGGCAACGAGCACACCATTGAGAAGAACACGCAGCGCAGCAACGTCGAGATCCGGCACCCCGCTGTAACCGATTGCCGCAAGAATGCGACCGAGATTGGGATCGCTGGCGAAAAAAGCGGTCTTGACCAGGGGCGAGTGGGCGATGGCATAGCCGACGGCGCGTGCCTCGCCAACATCGCGGGCACCCGTCACGCGAATGGTGATGAACTTGGTCGCACCCTCTCCATCCCGAACGATGGCCTGGGCAAGCTGGCGGCACAGTGACATGAAGGCCTGACGGAACAGCGGCCAATCCGGATCATCGGCAGATGCAAATCGAAGCCCGCCTGCGCCGGTGGCCGCCGCCACAAAGGAATCGTTGGTCGAGGTGTCGCCGTCGATGGTGATGGCATTGAAGGACGCATCCGCCGCCTCCCGGACAAGTTGCTGCAGGAGATCACGCGGGATACCTGCATCCGTCGCAACGAAGCCCAGCATCGTCGCCATGTTGGGGCGGATCATTCCCGCACCTTTGGAGATACCGGTGATGGTCGCCGTCTGCCCGCGAACAACCCTACGCACGGAGGCGGCCTTCGGCTGAGTATCGGTGGTCATGATGGCCTGGGCAGCATCGAGCCAGTCAGACCGACCCAGGGCATTGCACGCCTGCTCGAACCCGGCCGTGAGCTTGTCCATCGGCAGGTGCTCGAGGATGACGCCGGTCGAAAACGGCAGAACCGCCGCAGGATCGATACGCAACGCCCGGCCGATAAACTCGCAACTGCGGCGCGCATTTTCCAGACCCAGGGCTCCGGTGCCTGCGTTGGCGCAACCGGTGTTGACCGCCCACGCACGGATACCCGATCCAGAGGCGAGATGCTCGCGGCATACCTGGACAGGTGCTGCACAGAAAGCGTTGCGGGTGAACACACCAGCCACTTCGGTGCCCGGCGCAAGGCGCACGATCAGGATGTCCTTGCGGCCTGCCTTGCGAATCCCCGCAGATGCGACACCGAGATCGACTCCCGGTACTGGATGCAGATCCGCGACCTGGGGAAGCGGGAGCAATACCGGCATCAGTTCAACTGCCCGTGGCAGTGCTTGTATTTCTTGCCGGAACCACAGGGGCAGGGATCATTGCGGCCTACCTTGGGCTCGACACGACGCACCTGGGGCGCTGATGACGCCCGAGACTCCGGGGGCGGCGAGGGTGCCGCAGGTTGCTGCACGGCAAGGGCGAGATCCTCGGGGTCGGCGCCAGAAAGCGCCTGACCGGGATCCATCTGGGGATGTTGATAGCTGACATCCGCGAACGCGGGAGCAGCAGGAATGGCCTCGGACACCTGCTCGGGAGCAACCGTCGCACCGAGTGCTTCGTGCAGTT